>NZ_JCBANA010000036.1:0-67692 GCF_059760725.1 Achromobacter sp. 1014246743 | reverse complement strand
ACTATCATACACAGATGTTTGTTTTTTAGTATGACAGCGACACTCCAGATATACACATCGACACCGTTTGGCGGGCGCGGCCGAAGGGGACTAAGAACCGGGCCCCCGCCACCCGGGGCGCGGCGGGTCCCCCCGGCGGGCGGGCACCCAGGGCCCCCGCCACACAAGACAAGGCCGCCGCGGATGCGGCGGCAAGCAACGACAAGGACAAGGATTTGACTTCTTCCATGCCGGCCTGGTTGGCCGACAATCTTCTGGTGATCGTCACCGCCGTACTGGCGCTGATCGCGTTCGCCATCGCCTGGGTGCTGCGCCGCGCGGGCGCGCGCCGTGGCGACGACGACGAGGAAACCTACGCCTACAACGAGCCCGCGCTGGATACCGCAGCGCTGAACCGCAAGCTCGATTCGATCAATCTCGACCTGGACGAACCGCCCACGGACGAACCGCGCCGGGTCGGCGGTCCACGGGTCTGACAGATGTCCAGAGTTGCAATGGGGCTGGCCTACGACGGCTCCGCCTGGCAGGGTTGGCAAACCCAGCCGCACCGGCAAACGGTGCAAGACACATTGGAAGCCGCGCTGGCGCGCTTCTGCGACGTAACGGAACCGGTGGCCACCATTTGCGCCGGCCGCACCGACACCGGCGTGCACGGGGCGATGCAGGTCATCCATTTGGATACTCCCCTGGACCGACGCATGGAATCCTGGGTGCGGGGCGTCAATGCCTTCCTGCCCCCCAGCATTTCCGTGCAATGGGCCAAGCCGGTGTCGGATGACTTCCATGCCCGCTTTTCCGCCCGGGCCCGTACGTACGTCTATCTGCTGTGGCGGGGTCGGGTGCGCCCGGCGCTGTGGGCAGGCCGGGCAGGGTGGTGCTATCAGCCGCTGGACGTCGATGCCATGCGCGCGGCCGCACGCGCCTTGCTGGGGGAACACGATTTCTCCAGCTTTCGTTCGTCGCAGTGCCAGGCCAAGCATCCGGTGCGCGTCATGCACCGGCTCGACATCGAAGAGCGCGGTCCGTTTCTAGTGTTTACGCTTCGGGCCAACGCTTTCCTGCATCATATGGTGCGCAACATCATGGGTGCGCTGCTGCAGATCGGCCAGGGCCGCGAATCCGTCGACTGGATGGCGCAGCTGCTGTCCTGGCGCGACCGCAAGCGCGGCGCGCCCACGTTTTCACCCGACGGCCTGTACCTGTCGGCCATCGAATACCCCGACGAGTTCGGCCTGGACGAGTTGGATGGCGGGGCGCTTTTGCTGTCGCCCTTCACGCAACACACGATGCAACCATCGGAAAATCCGCCATAGCCGGGCGGCCGTCGGCACCTAGGAGGCCAGTCTCATGCAACGCCGCGCGTTTTTGAAGCGAACCGCCCTGGGCGCCGCCGCCGGCGGGGCCGCCATCGCCGCCCCGGTCTATGCGCAGGATGCCCCGACCGTATCCTGGAAGCTGGCCTCCAGCTTTCCCAATGAATCGCCCACCTTGTTTGGCGGCGCCGAAGACGTGGCCCGCTACGTCAACGACGTCACCGACGGCAAGTTCCATATCGAGATTTTCTCCGCCGGCGATCTCATGGAGGCCGGCCAGGTGCTGGACGCCGTGCAGCATCGCATCGTCGAATGCGGCCATACCGCCTCCACGCGCTTTTTCGATACCGATCCCGCGCTGTGCTTCGACGCCGGCCTGCCGTTCGGCCTGAATACGCGCCAGATGAACGCGTGGATGATCCAGGGCGAAGGGCTGGCCCTGACTCGCGTGCTGTTCGACAAGTACAACATCCTGAATTTCCCCTGCGGCTTTACCGGCGCCCAGATGGGCGGCTGGTTCCGCGGCGAGGTGAAATCCGTGGACGACCTGCTCGGGCTGAAGATCAAGGCGGGCGGTTTCGCCCGCCAGGTGCTGGCCCGCATGGGCGCCGAACCGGTCGACCTGCCCATCGCCGACACCTATGCGGCGCTGGAGCAGGGCGGGGTGGACGCCGTGGCCTGGATCGGTCCGTACGACGACGAAAGCCTGGCGCTCTACAAGGTCGCCCGGAACTACTACTTTCCCGGCTGGTGGGCGGGCACGCTGCAACTGTCGCTGTACGTCAACCAGGACGCGTACGACGAACTGCCCAAGCCCTATCAGGCGGCGCTGGGCCTGGCCAGCCGCATGGCCACCGCCAACATGATCGCCAAGTACGACGCCGGCAACCCCGATGCGCTGCGCCGGCTGGTGCAACGTGGCGCGCAACTCAAGGCCTTTTCCCGGCCCATGCTGCAGGCCGCCTATGAGGCGTCGCTGAAGCTCTATCAGGAACTGAGCGCCAAAGACCCCATGTTCAAGAAGCTGTACGAGAGCATGACGGCCTTTCGCGACAAGGAAATCCCGTGGTTCCGCGTGGCCGAAGGCAGCTTCGACAACTTCATGGCGACGGCGGGCCAGCCGGCGGGCTGACGCCGGCAGCCTTGCAGCGGGCTGCCAGTTCGCCTGATCGTCGGGCGGTCCGCATCCCGCGGCGGCATGCGTGAGGTAGGCGCTCTTATATATACTGGCCGCATCCGTCGCGCTGGGCGACGCAAGCAATGAATTCCATGCGCACACGCATCAAGATCTGCGGCCTGACCCGCGAGGAAGACATTGACGCCGCCGTTTCGGCCGGCGTCGACGCCATCGGCTTTGTCTTCTACCCCAAGAGCAAGCGCTGCCTGACGCCCACCCGCGCCGCGCAACTGCGCCGCGCGGTGCCGGCGTTCGTCGACGTGGTGGCCCTGTTCGTGAACCCCGATCCGGCGGACGTGCAGGCCGTGCTGGACCAGGTCGGCCCGGAACTGCTGCAGTTCCATGGCGATGAATCCCCGCAGGACTGCGCGCGCTACCACCACCGCTACCTGCGTGCGTTTCGCGCAGGCGCCCCGGGCCTGGATACGGCCGAAGACCTGGCGTCCTGCTGCCGCGCCTACGGCGAAGCCGCCGGCTGGCTGTTCGACAGCTACAGCGCTGGCTACGGCGGCAGCGGCCACGGCTTTGACCACGCGCTGCTGTCCGACGTGAAGGCCGATCCCGTGTCGCGCCCGCTCATCCTGTCCGGCGGATTGACCCCCGACAACGTCGCCGCCGCGGTCCAATCCGTGCGCCCGTGGGCCGTCGATGTGAGCAGCGGCGTCGAGGTCGAGCAAGGAATAAAAAGTTCTGATAGAATCTCGTTCTTCGTTGCTGCGGTGCACGCCGCAGACGCGAAAAAGTAAGAAGGTTTCTAGTGCTTGGCGTGCCTTTGGGCAGGTCGTTGCAGATGAAGAATCAGGCGCAGGTAAATACCAAAGCGAAGATTCTGGAACGCAACAAAAACAGCAAAAAGTTTGAAAAGACGATTTGCACAGTTTAAAAAAGCACTATATAATTCTTCTTCTTTGCAGGCGGTTAGCTCAGCTGGTTAGAGCGCCACGTTGACATCGTGGAGGTCGTTGGTTCGATTCCAATACCGCCTACCAAATTCCTGCAAAGTGGTGCTTGATAGAGCTAGTCAAGCACCGCCAAAAAAGCCGCGACAGTCTAAGACTTCGCGGCTTTTTGCTTTCTACGTCGCCTGGAGAGCATTCAAGCATGGGGTTACGCCCAAATCCGCCGTCTGATCCCGCGCCACATCCGCAGCGGCCTTCCTGGCAAACCCGCCTGGTGGAAGTGATTTTTGGCGGTATTGCGATTGTGACGGCCGGCCTGGGCCTGATTGTCGCCGTCGGGCTGGGTCTGCTGTCCGGCGACTTGGGCATACTGTCGTGGCCGAAGAATACAAACAAGTGGGTGAAGGCTGCGGCGGTGCTTTTTGTTTTCGCGGTTCTGGTTTTGCTTGCGTACCTGCTGATCAGGTAAAGCGTGGCCTACAGGCAGATAGATACTGCTGCCGCGCAGAGAAGCCATCATTCGGCAAGTATGAGGGCATTATGTGTCGTGGCAATCCGTCAACTGCCAACGGAATATCTCTGACGCTGATTCCTTCGATCAGGGCGAGCTGGAATCAGCGGTCTGCAATACTGATGGCGTCCGGCGGCGACGTCGCCTTATTCCACCCGCAAACACCGCTGCGCCATCTCCATATAGTGCGCAATCGGCGGCGTATCCAATCCCACCACCTTCGCCAGATCGTCATACCGGCGCAGCCGCACCGCGGCCAGCGCGTGCGGCTGACAGGCGAACGTCTCGGCTTGTTCGGCGGTGAATACGCCGCCTTGCAACGCCAGGCTCTGCACCGAGGCGGGCGACAGGGTGTCCAGGTAGGCGGGTTCGATCGCGCCCAGGTAGCGTTTGGCGGCGACGTGCAGGCGCACGGGCGTGGTGACGTCGTCGGTGAACAGCGTGGCCAGGGCGTCGGCGGCGACTTCCTGGTGGCGCATGTCGGTGGTGATGCTCTCGGCCAGCATGAGGTGGCCGACGTCGTGCAGGAAGGCGGCGACGATCACGGCCTCGGATTCGCCGGCCTGTTCGGCCAATTGCGCGCATTGCAGCGCGTGTTCGGTCTGGCTGATGGCTTCGCCGCCGTAGTAGGCGGCGCCGTGATGGGCGAACAGGGTCTCGATAGTGGGCAGGGTCAGCATGGCGCAGCCTCGGCGTTGGGAAGTTGCACGAGACGATAGCGCTTTGCAGTGACATCTAGATGACTAGAGCATGTTGCGCAGATCGATTCTGCCCGCCCTGGCGCGGCCCCTATCGATGATAGTCTTGGGCTTCACCCGGGATGATTCATGCATAGACTGCTCCTTCGCGTTGCCCCCCTGATTGCCTCCCTGTCACTTGCCGGCTGCCTGGCGACTGCGCCGGTTGCGCCGCAGTCGCGCGTCGACGAGATTCCGATGTACGGGGGCATGGATCGATCGGCCCCTGACATCAAGGCCGCCGACGACAAACTCACGGCGGACGCGAGCCGCGCGTTTGGGTCACCCGCTCGCGCAGCGCAGGCCTGGATCGAGCAGGGGTATCGGTTTTACCGGGCCGACCAACTCGGCATGGCGACGCGGCGCTTCAACCAGGCCTGGCTGATGGATACGCATAATCCCGAGGTCTATACCGGCTTTGCCGCGGTGCTGCACGATCAGGGCAAGTATTGCGACGCCATGAAAATGATGGAGACGGCGCTGAGCCTGAAGCCGCCTTCATTCCAGGGCATTTATGCCGATGCGGGCCGTATTGCCGCACGTTGTGCCGCCGCGGACCAGACCTTGTCGGGCCCGGAACGCGCCGCAATGATCACGCGTTCGGACGCCTTGTTCCGCAATGGCGAGGCCGTCGAGCCGGACAAGGCCTATCTGTATAACGCGTGGGCCAGCGCGTATTACTGGAACGGCCAGTATGCGGATGCCTGGGCGATGGTGGCCAAGGCGCGCCGGGCGGGCGGACAACCCGGTGCACGCTTTCTGCAGATGCTGCGCGAGAAAATGCCGGAGCCGACTTGACCGTCAGGTGATTCGCGGCGCCGTCTTGCAACTGCGTTATCCTGCACCCCATCATGATGAGAGCACTTTGGCTGATCCTGGGTTGCGTGATGCTGGCGTTGGGCGTGATCGGCGCTTTCCTGCCGGTGATGCCGACCACGATTTTCCTGATTCTGGCGGTGGGCTGCTTTTCGCGCTCGTCGCCGCGGCTTGAGCGCTGGCTGCTGGACAGCCCCACTTACGGTCCGTCGCTGCGCGCCTGGCGCGAGCAGGGCGCGGTGTCGCGCAAGGGCAAGCTGTACGCGTCGTTGGGCATGGCGGTGGGGTATGGCCTGTTCTGGTGGGGCGCACATCCGTCGTTCTGGCTGGCGCTGGGCGTGGGCGTGTTTTTCCTGGCAAGCGCTGCCTATGTCTTGAGCCGGCCGAGCCCGAAGCCTCTTGATCCGGCGGAACAATCCGTGGCGCGGCCGAACGATCCCGCGCCACGCGCCTGACGCCTGCTTGAACGCTGCACGCCACGCGTAACGCACCGAAACGGGCGTGTCCATTTTGTCGCCGCCGGGCCTGCGAATCTCTGCTTAAATTGCCTGCAGCGCGGCCATGGCCTTTGTTGGCAGGCCTGGTCCGGCGGCCGCTTCGTCCGCCTGGCATTCCGGCCCGCGAGGACGATTTATGCATATCAAACGACGAGAACTCCTGTTTGCCGGCCTGTCCAGTGCCGCGCTGGGGCTGATGACCGAGCCGGCGATGGCGATTGCCGCGCCCACGGGCCAACCCACCCTTGATCTGTGGCCGGGCAACCGGGCCCCGGGCGGGCCCGGCCCGAAAGAGGCCGAGAAGGTCAGCGCCAAGGGTTCGGTCACGCAGGTGTCGCGGCCGCGCCTGGTGGTCTACCGGCCCGAACGTCCCAACGGTACGGCCATGCTGGTGATTGCCGGCGGCGGCTATGCCCACATCGAACGCGGCACGGAAAGCACGCCGGCCTGCCTGTGGCTGCAATCGCAAGGGGTGACGGCGTTTGAGCTGGTGTATCGCCTGCCGGGCGAGCATTGGCCGGCGGTGGCGCCCCTGCAGGATGGACAGCGTGCGATGCGGGTGATCCGCGCCTCGGCCCAGGAATTCGGCCTCGATACCGGCCATATCGGCGTGATGGGGTTTTCCGCGGGCGGGCATCTGGCCGGCATCACGGCGGCCACGCCGGGCGTGGCCCGCTACCCGCTACTGGACGAGACCGACAAGCAGTCTTCGCGGCCGGACTTCGCGGCGCTGATCTATCCCGTGCTGACGTTCATGCCGCCGTTCGACCACACCCATGCGCGTCGGGAGATCGTTGGCGAGCATCCCACGGCCGAGGAAAGCGCGGCGTTTTCGGTGGACCACCTGGTCACGGCGCAGATGCCGCCCACGTTCCTGGCGCAGGCACAGGACGATCCGATTTCGCCGGTAGACAACAGCCTGCTGATGTTCGGGGCGCTGCGCCGCCTGGGCGTGCCGGCCGAGATGCACATCTTCGCGGCCGGCAAGCACGGCTGGGGCATGGGCAAGCCGGGTTCGCTGGTACAGGCCTGGCCCGAGCTGTTCGCCAAATGGGCGGCGTTCAATCAGTTCTTCAAGGCGTGATCCCCACCGCGTGATCCCTGGCGCCAGGACGTCAAAGCCTGACTGCCAAGGCCCGACCCGCAGCGCGTGGCCCGGGCGGGCCTAGTGCGAGTGCCTGGGGTCGCCCCGCGTTTCCACCACCTTCAGGTAGAGCGTGGCCGGCTCCAGGCAGCCGCCGGTGGATAGTTGGCCTACCAACTGGCGGTACAGCGCTTGCCAAGGGGTTTGCGAGGCGGGGGGCTGGTAGCCGGGGGCCTGGCGGCGCCGTTCCATCTCGGCATCGTCCACCAGCGCGATGACGCTGCGCTGGTTCAGGTCGACCCGTATCCGGTCGCCGGTGCGCAGCAGCGCCAGCCCGCCGCCCACGGCGGCTTCGGGCGACATGTTCAGGATGGACGGGCTGCCCGACGTACCGCTCTGGCGGCCATCGCCCAGGCAGGGCAGCGAGTCGATGCCGCGCTTGATCAGGTGCGAAGGGGGCGCCATGTTCACGACTTCGGCGCTGCCGGGGTAGCCCACGGTGCCGGCGCCGCGAATGACCAGGATGCAGTGTTCGTCGATCTCCAGAGACGGGTCTTCGATGCGGGCGTGGTAGTCCTCGGGTCCGTCGAACACGATGGCGCGGGCCTCGAAGGCGTTTTCGTCGCCCTCGGTCGACAGGTAGGTGCGGCGGAATGCTTCGCCCACCACCGACATCTTGATGACGGCGCTGTCGAAGAAGTTGCCCGACAGCACGATGAAGCCGGCACGGTGCTTGAGCGGCGCGGCGCAGCTGCGGATGACGTCGGCATCGCGGGTCTTGGCGCCGGCGGCGATATCGCCGATGGTCTTGCCGGACACCGTCGGGCAGTCGCCATGCAGGCGGCCGGCGGCCAGCAATTCATGCAGCACGGCCGGCACGCCGCCGGCGCGGTGAAAGCCTTCGCCCAGGTGCTCGCCGGCCGGCACGCAGTTCACCAGCAGCGGCACGTCTTCGCCCAGGCGCTGCCAGTCGTCCAGGCTGAGGTCGATGCCGGCGTGGCGCGCCATGGCGATCAAATGGGGCGGGCAATTGCTGGAGGCGCCCAGGGCGGACGCGACCACGATGGCGTTCTCGAAGGCCTGGCGGGTCAGGATATGGGACGGCCGCAAGTCTTCGCGCACCATGTCGCAGATGCGCAGGCCGGTGGCGTAGGCCATCTGGCCGCGTTCACGGTAGGGGGCGGGAATGCTGGCGCAGGTGGGCAGCGACATGCCCAGCGCTTCAGCCAGCGAGTTCATGGACAGCGCGGTGCCCATGGTGTTGCAGTGACCCACCGATGGCGACGACGCCGTGGCGAGGGTCATGAAGCCTTCGTAGTCCAGCTTGCCGGCGGCCATCAGGTTGCGCGCGTGCCAGATGACGGTGCCCGAGCCCACCCGCTGGCCATCGTGCCAGCCGTCCAGCATGGGGCCGCCGGACAGCACGATGGCGGGAATGTCGACGGTGGCGGCCGCCATCAGGCAGGCGGGCGTGGTCTTGTCGCAGCCGGTGGTGAGCACCACGCCGTCCAGCGGATAGCCGTGCAGGATCTCGACCAGGCCCAGGTAGGCCAGGTTGCGATCCAGCGCCGCCGTCGGGCGGCGGCCCTGCTCGGCCAGCGGATGCACCGGGAATTCCATGGGAATGCCGCCCGCGTCGCGGATGCCGGCCTTGATGCGCTCGGCCAGGGCCAGGTGATGGCGGTTGCACGGCGCCAGGTCGCTGCCCGTCTGGGCGATGCCGATGATGGGGCGCCCGGATTGCAGTTCCTCGCGGGTCAGGCCGTAGTTCAGGTAGCGCTCGACGTAGATGGCCGTCATGTCGGCATGGGCGGGGTCGTCGAACCATTTCTGGCTGCGCAGCTTGCGGGGAGTGTCGGTCATGGATGCGTCTCGTGTGCTTCGGGGGCTTGCGGCGCGGCGGGCGCGCCGCAAGTCAGATTGCCCTGCGGGGCTAGTTGCGCGCCTTGCTGATTTCCGCGTTCAGTTGCTGGATCAGGCCCGGCCCGAGCTCCTGCGTGTACTTGTCGACCACGGGCTGCACTTTTTCCCGCATGCGGGCCACTTCTTCGGGCGATACGGTGTTGATCTTCATGCCGGCCTGCTCCAGCGTGCCCATGGCCTTCAGCGAATCCGCCCGGCTGTCCTTGCGCTCGAAATCGCGCGAGGCCTCGGCGGCCTGGCGCACCAGGCGCTGTTCGTCGGGTGAGAGCTTGTCCCACCATTTCTTGGACGCCAGGACTACCCAGGGCGTGTAGACGTGGCGGGTGATCGTCAGGTAGGGCTGCACTTCGTAGAACTTGCTGCTCTGGATGGTGGTGATGGGGTTCTCCTGGCCGTCCACCGTGCGGGTTTCCAGCGCGGTGAACAGTTCCGAGAACGGCATGGGCACGGCGTTGGCGCCCAGCGTGTTGAACACGCCCAGCGCGATCTGGTTCTGCATCACGCGCAGCTTGATGCCCTGCATGTCTTCGGCGCGCACGATGGGGCGCTTCGAATTGGTCATGTTGCGAAAGCCGTTTTCCCAGTACACCAGGCCGACCAGGCCTTTGGCTTCCAGCTTCTTGAGCAGGTCCTGCCCCAGCTGGCCGTCAAGCACGGCATCGGCCTCTTTTTCACTGTTGAACAGGAATGGCAGGTCGAAGACGCCGAATTCCTTGACCATGCCGGCCAGCGGCGCCGTGGAACCGACCATCATTTCCTGCGCGCCGCCGGCCAGCGCGCCCTGCATCTGTTCGTCCGATCCCAGGTTGGCCGAGCCGAACGTCTTCATCTTGAGCTTGCCGTCGCTGATCTTCTCCAGCTCCTGCGCCAGGAAACGGGCGGCGCGGCCCTGGACGCTTTCTTCGTTCAGGCCGTAGCCGAAGCGGATGAGCCTCGGCTTGACGTCGGCGGCGGCCGCGACGCCGGCGAATGCGCAGGACAGCGCGGCGGCCAGTACGACGAGACGGGTCTTCAAAGGCTTGTACATGGTGTTCCTCCTTGGCTTCTTGTAGTGGGCGCGGGCATGCGCCGGGGGGCCGCAGGCCTAGTGCATCCAGCTTGCGGGAACGGTGATCAGCTCGGGGAAGATCACCAGCAGGACCAGCAGCAGCGTGTAGGCCACGACGTAGCGCCACACGCCCCTGCAGATGGTTTCCATATTGATGCGGGCAACGCCGCAGACCACGTTCAGCACCGTGCCGACCGGCGGCGTCAACAGGCCCACGCAGCCGACCATGACGAACATGACGCCGAAGTAGACGGGATCGATACCGGCTTTGGTGACGACGGGCATCAGCACCGGCGCCAGGATCAGGATGGTGGGCGTCAGGTCCATGACGGTGCCCACCAGCGTCAGCAGCACCAGCAGGGCGAACATCAGCAGCTTGGGCTGGTCCAGCACCGGGTCCAGCAGCGCGATCAGGTCCTGCGGCATATCGGCCAGGGTGATCATGTACGACGAGACCATGGCGGCGGCCACCAGGAACATGACGATGGCGGTGGTGCGCGCCGCATTGATGAACAGCGGCAGCAGGTGGCGCACGCCGATCTCGCGGTAGACGAACAGGCTGACCAGCAGCGCGTACACGGCGGCGACCACCGCAGCCTCGGTCGGGGTGAAGATGCCGCCGCGCAGGCCGCCGATGATGATGACCGGCAGCATCAGCGCCCAGGCCGACTCGCGCAGGGCGCGCAGGCGGGCCGGCCACGGCTGGCGCGGCGCGGGCTTGATGGCGCCATGCTTGCGCGCCACCCAGGTCCATACCGCCACCAGCGTCAGGCCCATCATCAGCCCGGGCGCGATGCCGGCGAAGAACAGTTTGGTGATGGAGACGTTGGTGGCGACGCCGAAGATGATGAAGGAAATGGACGGCGGAATGATGGGCGCGATGATGCCGCCAGCGGCGATGAGGCCCGAGGCCTGGCCGGCGTCATAGCCCTTTTCGCGCAGCATGGGGATCAACAGGGAGCCGAGCGCGGCGGCGTCCGCCACGGCCGAGCCCGACAGCGCCGCCAGCAGCACGCTGGCGAAGATCGCCACGTAGCCCAGGCCTCCCTGGATGTGGCCCACGAACATGCTGGCCAGGTTGACGATACGGCGCGAGATGCCGCCGGCGTTCATCAGTTCGCCGGCCAGCATGAAGAGCGGCACGGCCATCAGCGTGAAGCTGTTGGCGCCCGACAGCATGTTCTGCGCCAGGATCTGCGTATCGAAGAAATCGAGCTGGAACATCATGGCGATCGCGCTGAGCAGCAACGCGAAGGCAATCGGCATGCCCAGGGCGATCAGCCCCAGCAGCACGAGCAGGAAGACGGTCAGGATCATGGCGCGGGTCCGGGCGGGATGGCGGGAAGGGGGAGGGGGGCGGATCAGACCGACGGGTCTTCAGGGCTGGATTCCGCCGGCAAGGGCCCGCCGGCCAGCACGCGCACCAGGTCGACCAGGGTCAGCAGGCCCATGAGGACGGCGGCATACAGCGCTGCGGCGTTGAAGACGGCCAGCGACATCCCCGTGACGGGCAGGCGGGTGTCCAGCCCGATCACGGTCTGCACCCAGCTGCCTTCGGCCATCAGCCACAGCACCCACAGCACCAGCAACTGACAGAAGATGTGCGACACGCGCCGGGCGGCCGGGCCGAAGCGGTCGACCAGCATCGTGACGCCGATGTGCTGGTGATCGCGCAGCGCCAGCACCGAGCCCAGGAAGATCATCCAGACGAACGCCAGGCGTGACACTTCGTCGGACGCGTTGATGCCGGAATTGAACAGATAGCGCAGGGCGACGTTGCCGAACAGCAGCACCACCATCACGGCCAGGCAGGCGACCATCAGCCACGTCTGCAGGCGGGCGCACCAGTCTGCGGCGCGGGCCAGCGGTGTACCGCCGGGCCGCCCCTTGGGGGAACCTTGCATGCTTGTCTCCAGTTTCCGTTTTCCGGATTTTTATGAGGTCTTGCGAAGCTGATGTTAGCGCTAACATTTTTGGTTTGGCAAGCCCCCCGGTTTGCGTCAGACTACGGGCTCGCCAACTGGGTCAGAAAGATCGATGTCCATCCGAAAGCCGCGCAGCACCCGAGCCGGGCGGGTGACCATGCAACAGGTCGCGGACCGCGCCGGGGTCAGCGCGATCACGGTGTCGCGCGCGTTGCGCACGCCCGACAAGGTGGCCGAGGGCTTGCGCCTGCGCATCGCCCAGGTCTGCCAGGAACTGGGCTACGTGCCCAATCACGCGGCCAGTGCGCTGGCGTCGTCGCGGTCACAGACCATCGTGGTGCTGATTCCTTCGCTCAGCAACGTGGTGTTCATCGACATCATCACGGGCATCAAGGACGCGCTGGACGCGCAGGGCTACCATCTGCTGATCGGCGTGACCGGCTATTCGCCCGACGCCGAGGAAGCGCTGCTGCGCAAGTATCTGCAGCATCTGCCGGACGGCCTGATCCTGACCGGCATCGACCACAACCCGGGCGTGTGGGATCTGCTGCGGGTGCAGGGCATGCCCACCGTGCACACGATCGAAACCCTGGCTGGCGAGGACGGCATGAGCGTGGGCTTCTCGCAGGCCGATTCGGGGTATGCGGCCTGCCGGCACCTGGTGGACCGGGGGTACCGGCGCATCGCCATCGTCGGCGCGCAGCTGGACCCGCGTTCGCTGCGCCGCTGCGAAGGCGGCCGCCAGGCGCTGCGCGATGCCGGCCTGTACGATCCGTCACTGGAAATCATGACGCCGGAGAAATCCTCCATTGGCCTGGGCGCGACGCTGTTGCAGCGCCTGCGGGCGACACATCCCGATTGCGATGCGGTGTTCTTCTGCAATGACGACCTGGCCCAGGGAGCGGTGTTCCAGTGCGGGCGCCTGGGAGTGAGCGTGCCGACGCAGATTGCGATCGTGGGGTTTCACGATCTGGCGGGCACGGCCTGGACCACGCCGCCCTTGTCCACCATCGCCACACCGCGCTACGAGATCGGCCGGGAGGCCGCGCAACTGCTGCTGCGGCAACTGGAGGGGCAGGACATCGCGCAGCGCCACGTGGACCTGGGCTTCACCCTGGTCCAGCGCGAAACCACCTGATTTCCGTGGGCGCGGCGGCGCTCTGAGTCCGCTCTAGTTCGTCCGCCGCAACGCCAGGAAGACCCCCGACGCCATGATCAGGCCCATGCCGGCCAGCGCCAGGCTGTCGGGCGGGCGCTGGAACCAGAAGGTGCTGAACGCCACGGCCAGCAGCAACTGAAAGTAGTTCAGCGGCGCCAGGGTGGCGGCCGACACGCGCTGGAACGCCGCGATCAGCAGAATCTGCGCCAGGCCGCTGCATGCGCCCAAGGCTACGATCAGCGTCATGTCGATGGCGGTGGGCCAGGGATCCGGTAAAAAGAACGGCGCGGGCAGCGCCGTGGCAATGAGGCAGATGAAGGCGGTGTAGGCGTATTGCACCGGCCCGGCGACCTTGCCCGACAGCTTGCGGGTCAGCACCTGGAAGATGGCGTAGCTGACGGCGGATACAGCCATCAGCACGGTGCCCAGCACCGGCAGGTCGGACCCCGGCCGCACGATCAGCAGCATGCCGGCAAAGCCCGCCGCCACCGCCGTCCATTGCGCCGCCTTGACCCTTTCGCCGAGCAGCCAGGGCGACAGCGCCACCATGATGAGCGGCGAGGTGAAGTAGATCGCCGTGGCCTCGGACAGCGGCATCCAGATCAGCGCCGTCATGAAGCAGCTGGCCACGGTGGCCAGCATCACGCCGCGCAGCACCAGCAGGGGCTTGTGCGCCGCATCGCGCAGTCGTTGGCCGCGGTGGCGCCACAGCATCGCCAGCGCCAGCGTCGCCACGGCGATGTAGCGCATGACGTTCAGGAACGGTGCGGGGTAATACGCCAGCATCTGCTTGGAGCCGGCGTCGAACGTGGCAAAGGCCATGAGGGCGCCGAAGAACAGCAGGATGCCGGCGCGGCGGGATCCGGCAGAGGTGGCGGCGGCCGGTGCTGCGGCAGCCGGTATTGCGGCGGTCGCTACCGCCGCCGACGCGGCGGCCTGCGCGGGCGCGGCCGATGGGGGAAGGGTCATGGCCGGCTCAGGTGCCGCCCTGGCTCATGCCTTGCAGGAAGGCGTCCAGCGCCGGGCCGATGGCCTGGACCATGTAGCCGCCTTCCTGCACCACCACCGTCGGCACGCCCAGGCTGGCCACGCGCGCACCGATGTCGCGGTAGGCGCCGATGTCCAGCTTGAGCACGCTGATAGGGTCGTCCTTGTAGGTGTCGAAACCCAATGCCAGCACCAGGGCCTCTGGCGCATACCCGGCCAGTGCGGCCAGGGCGGTGTCCAGTGCCTTCAGGAAGACGTCGTTGCCCGAGCCGTGCGGCAGCGGCAGGTTCAGGTTGCAGCCTTCACCCGCGCCGTGGCCGCGCTCGTGCGCATAGCCGGTGTAGAACGGGTAGTAGCCGGTGGGGTCGGCGTGCAGCGACACGGTCATGACATCCGCACGCTGGTAGAAGATGTTCTGGGTGCCGTCGCCGTGGTGCGCGTCCACGTCCAGCACCGCCACCTTGGACCAGGTCTGCAGCAAGCGGCTGGCGGCGGCTGCGCTGCTGTTCAGGTAGCAGAAGCCGCCGGCGCGATCGCGATGGGCGTGGTGGCCCGACGGTCGGCATAGCGCATAGGCCAGCCTGCCGCCGCCTGCGACGTGATCGGCCGCGGCCACGGCGCTGTGGGTCGAGCGCAGCGCCGATCGCCAGGTCTGCGGGCCGATGGGGCACGACAGGTCACTGAGGTAATACCCCGTCTGCGCCACGATGGACGGCGACGGGCAGGGGCCGCGTCCGGCCGTCTCGATGCGGCCGTTGTAGTAGGGCGACAGGTTCGGCAGCACCTCCGGGCCGGGGTCCACGCCGGGCGCCTTCAAGGCCTGCCAGCGGGCGTACGCGGTTTCCAGATAGTCCAGGTAGTCCTGGCTGTGGATGCCTTCCAGCGGCTTGCGGCCGTAATCCGCCGGTGCCTGCACGGCAACGCCGCGCGCCGCCAGGGCGCTTTGCAGGCTTTCGGCGCGCGAGGGCAGGTCGGTCGGCGCGCTGATGCGTCCCAGCCGCATGAACTGCCGGGGCGCGTGCAGCAGTTGTTCTTCCGAGAAAAACGCCTTCATGGTGATCCTTGTCCAGGGGGGGGCGTCAGGCCGCCTGCTTGATTTCGATTTCGACGAACACGAATTCGGTGTCGCTGGGGTTGATGACGTTGTGCTCCACCCCCACCGGCCGGTAGTAGGCCACGCCGGTGGTGAGCTGGCTGGTGATCGGGCCGTCGGGCGTGTCCAGCAGCAGCGGGCCGGTGGTCTGCGGCACGACGACGTAGTTCATGCCGTGGCGGTGCCAGCCAGTTTCGCCGCCCGGCGGAAAGCGCCACTCGGTCACGGTGACCTGGGCGTTGTCGATCTGGACGGTCGGGATGGCAGCGGGGCGTTGCATGGTCGAGTCTCCTGGTTGAGCCGCTTTCAGGCGGCGGCCTGTGCCTGGGTGGGATCCCAGTGTTGGCCGGGCACGGCGGCGATGAGCTGTTGCGTATAGGCGTGTTGCGGGTTGTCGAAGATCTGGCTGGGCGAGCCGTATTCCACCACCTTGCCGCGGTGCATGACCAGCACCGAATTGCAGATCTGGGCGGCCACGCGCAGATCGTGGGTGATGAACACCAGCGCGATCTTCAGGCGCTGTTGCAGGTCGTGCAGCAATTGCAGCACCTGTGCCTGCACGGACACGTCCAGCGCCGAGACGGATTCGTCGGCCACCAGCACCTTGGGTTCCAGCGCCAGCGCGCGCGCGATGCCGATGCGCTGGCGCTGGCCGCCCGAGAACTGGTTGGGATAGCGGTCGAACGCCGACGGGTCCAGCCCCACCAGCGACAGCAGTTCGCGCACCCGGGCCTCGGCCTGGGCCCGCGGCACGCCGTTGGCCACCGGGCCGTCGCTGATGATGCGGCCCACGGTGTGGCGTGGATTGAGCGAGGCGAACGGGTCCTGGAAGATCATCTGGATGTCTTTGCGCAGCGGCCGAAAGCGCGACTCGGGCAGGGTGGCGATGTCCTGGCCGTTGAAGATCAGCTGGCCGCCATTGATGCCGACCAGCTTGAGCAGGCATTTGCCGATGGTGGACTTGCCCGACCCGGATTCACCGACGATGCCCAGCGTTTCGCCGCGACGCACGGTAAAGCTCACGCCGTCCACCGCATGCACTTCGCGCTTGTTGCCCAGCCAGCCGTGGCCGATGACGTAGGTCTTCTTCAGGTCTTTCACTTCCAGCACGGGCCGGTCGTCGGCGGCCGCGACGCGTTCCTCGCCCCGGCGATGCGGCACGGCGGCGATCAGGCGCTGGGTGTACGGATGGCGCGGCCGGTTCAGCACCTCGTCGGCCGGCCCTTGTTCGACCAGCACCCCTTTTTCCATGACGGCCACCCGGTGCGCGATCTCGGCCACCACGCCGAAGTCATGGGTGACGAACATCACGCCCATGCCCTTTTCCTTCTGGATGCGGGCGATCAGCGCCAGGATCTGGGCTTGGGTGGTGACGTCCAGCGCAGTGGTGGGCTCGTCGGCGATCAGCAGCGCGGGCTCCAGCGCCAGGGCCATGGCGATCATGACGCGCTGGCGCTGGCCGCCGGACAGGCGGAACGGGTACACGTGATAGAGCGTGGCCGGGTCGGGCAGGCCGACGAAGGCCAGGAGGTCCAGCGTGCGCTTCATGCGCTCGGCGCCGGGGTAGGCATTGTGCACCCGCATGACTTCGCTGATCTGCTCGCCCACCGTCATCAGCGGGTTCAGGGCCGACAGGGGCTCCTGGAAGATCATGGCCATGTCCTTGCCGCGCATGGCTTGCAGGGTGGCCTCGTCCTGTTGCAGCAGGTCGGTGCCGCGGAACAGGATGCGGCCCTGCTGCGGCGTCAGGTAGTCCGGCAACAGGCCCATGATGGCGTTGGCGCTCATGGATTTGCCCGAGCCGGATTCGCCGACGATGCACAGGATTTCGCCGGCATGGATGTCGTACGAGACGTCCTGCACCGCGAACGGGCGGTCGCCGCCGCCGGGCAGCGCAATGCTGAGGTTATGGATGGAAAGCAGGGGCGGGGATGCGTTCATGCCGGTCTCCTATTCGCCGCGCTTGCGCAGTTGCGGGTTGAGGGCGTCGTTCAGGCCTTCGCCGATCAGGTTGATGGCCAGCACGGTCAGCAGGATGGCCACGCCCGGCCACACGCTCATCCACCAGGCTTCGCGGATCATGGTGCGGGCCGCCCCGATCATGAAGCCCCAGCTCATCAGGTTGCGGTCGCCCAGGCCCAGGAAGGACAGCGACGATTCGGTCAGGATGGCGGTGGCCACCATGAACGAGGCCGACACGATGATGGGCGACATGGCGTTCGGCAGGATCTGCGTGCCCACGATGCGGGCGGGCGTCTGGCCGATGACGATGGCCGCCTGCACGAACTCGCGCTGCTTGAGCGTCATGAATTCCGACCGCACCAGGCGTGCCGCCGGCGGCCAGGACACCACCGCGATGGCCCCCATGATGGAATACACCGACGGGCTCAGGATGGCCACCAGCACCACGGCCATGGCCAGCTGCGGAATGGTCTGGAAGAACTCGGTGAAGCGCATCAGCGCATCGTCCACGCGGCCGCCGCAGTACCCGGCGATGGACCCGACCACGATGCCGAACACCAGCGCCACGGTGGTGGACAGCAAGCCCACCATCAACGACACGCGGGCGCCCCACACCAGGCCGGCGGTGATGTCGCGGCCCAGCATGTCGGTGCCGAACGGGTAGGCCGCGTCGGTGAACGGCGGGATCAGCGGGTCCGCCACCATCATCCAGGGCGAATCCGGGTACAGCAGGGGGGCGGCCAGGGCCACGACGACGACGACCAGCATGATGGCCAGGCCGGCCACCGCGCCGTAGTTGCGCATATAGCGACGGGCAAAGGGGCTCATGCGGCGGCTCCTTGTTGGGCGCCCGCGCCGATGCGCGGATCGATCAGCCGGTACAGCACGTCCGTCAGCAGGTTGAACACCACCACCATGATCGAGGTCACCAGGAAAATGCCCAGCAATAGCTGGTAATCACGCTGCAGCAGCGCATCGAACATCAGCCGGCCGATACCGGGCCAGGCGAACACGGTCTCGGTCAGCACCGCGCCGCCGGCCATCTGGCCCAGCTGGATGCCCGCAAACGTAATGACGGGCAAGAGCGCGTTGCGCAGCACGTGGGCGCGGATGACGCGGCTGGGGCTGACGCCCTTGGCGCGCGCCGTCTTGACGAAGTCCATGCCGATGACTTCCAGCATCGACGCCCGCGTCAGCCGGACGTAGACGGCCATGAAGAAGCAGCCCAGCGTGACGGTCGGCAGGATCAGGTGCTGGGCAATATCGGCCACACGGGCCCAGCCGGTCAGGCCGGCGCCCACGGTTTCCATGCCGAAGGCCGGCAGCCAGCCCAGCACCACCGAGAACAGCAGGATGCCCATCAGCGACAGCCAGAACAGCGGCGTGGCGTAGAGCAGCAGCGCGCCGGTCATGACCGAGCTGTCGATCCAGCGGCGCTTGTTGCGGTAGCGCGCCTTGGCGGCCACCACGCCCAGCAGCACGCCCAGCACGATCGAGAACACGAAGGCGCAGGACATCAGCAGGAAAGTGGCGGGCAGGCGCTCGACGATCAGGTCCAGCACCGGCACGTGGTTGCGGTAGGAAAAGCCCAGGTCCAGCTGGACCACGCCTTTCAGGTACAGGAAGAGCTGCGTCAGCACGGGCTTGTCCAGCCCGAACGCCACGCGCAACTGCTCGACATAGGCGGCATCGCCCGCGCCCGCCTGGCCCGCCAGCACGGCGGCGGGGTCGCCGGGCGCCAGGCGGATCAGGAAGAAATTGATGATGACCACGCCCAGCACGACCACCAGGGCCTTGCCGATGCGGGATACGAGGAAAGACAGGAATTTCATGCTCAAGGTCCTCCGTGGACGGGCGCGGGTGTCCGTCGCGCGGCCGGGCGCCGCCGCCGGGGTGCCGGCCCCGGTGGCGGTGTGCGGCGCTTACTTCTCGATGTAGACGTCGTCGAACGACTCGTTCAGGCCGATGGCGGTCTTGACCAGGTTCTTGACGTTGGCGCGATACAGCGTGGGAAATTCCATGTCCACCAGGAAGCCGTTGGCGACCTCGTTGACCAGCGTGGTCTGCAGCTGCGTGTAGAGCGCCTGGCGCTTGGCCGGGTCGACTTCGGACGCCGCCGCTTCCCACTGCTTGTCGGTCTCGGGGTTGCTGTAGCCCTGCACGTTGGCGAACGGCGAACCCTTGACGATGTTGGACGAGATGTACAGGCGCTGCACGCCCAGCGCGGGGTCGCCGTACTGGTAGGTGAAGTTGGTGGTCAGGTCGAAGTCCCAGTTGCCGGTGCGGCTGGCCCAGCCGCCCGCATCGGTCGATTCCAGGTTGACCTTGAAGCCCAGTTGTTCCAGCGCCTGCTTGGTGTATTCGCCCAGGCGGTCCCAGGTCGAGCCGTACGGGAAGCTCAACTGGCGGATGGTGTAGTCGCCGGGCTTGATGCCCGATTCCTTGATCAGCTCGCGCGCCTTCTTCATGTCGAAGGCCATGGGCGGCATGTTCTTGTCATAGAACATCTCGGTGGTCACGAACGGGCTGGTGGATACCTTGCCCAGGCCGAAGAAGATGTTGTTGACCACCATGTTGCGGTTCATCGCGGCCATGACCGCCTGGCGCACCTTCAGGTTGTCGAACGGCGGCTTGCGCATGTTGAAGATCAGGTAGGCCTGGGGCGAAAACATTTCCCAGCCGGCCGTGGTGTATTCCACCTTGGGCAGGGCGCGCAGGCGCTTGATGTCGACGTTGTCCACGTCGCCGCCGCGCAGCACGTCCACGCTGTCGCGCTCGAACGCCACCGCGCGCGAGGCCGCGTCCGGGATCACGTTGAACACCAGCTCGTCCAGGTACGGCATGCCCGGCTTCCAGTAATCGGGGTTGCGCACCAGCTTGATGTACTCGCCGCGCTTCCATTCCTTGAACATGAACGGGCCGGTGCCGACGGGCTTCTGGTTGGCCGGATTGGCCATGTAGTCGGTGCCGGCGTAGATGTGCTTGGGCATCATCGGCGCAAAGCCCGGCTCGAACATCAGCATGAAGGCCGGGAAAGGCGACTTCAGCTTGATGACCACCGTCTTCGGGTCGGTGGCCTGCACCGAGTCGACGAACTTGTTCAGGATCACGCGGGCCCGCGCATGGGTCTTGGGCAGCATGTCCGACAGCGTGAACACCACGTCGTCGGCGGTGAAGGGCTTGCCGTCATGCCACTTGACGTTGTCCTGCAGGTGGAAGGTGTAGGTCAGGCCGTCGGCCGACGCTTCCCACGATTTGGCCAGGCCCGGCTGCGGCTTCAGGTCGGTGGAGTAGGTCAGCAGGCTTTCATAGATCTTGCCGGCGACGAACTGGGTCGGGCCCTGCTGGTTGATGGCCGTGACGATCACGGGCGGTTCGGGCTGGACGATCATGTTCAGCGTGCCGCCCTTGGTCTGGGCCAGGGCCTGGGTGGCGGGCAAGGCGGCGGCCAGGAGCAGGGCGCCGATGCTGAGGGAGAACCATTTCTTCGATTTCACTGCGAGCCTCCGGGCTGGAAGAGTGTCGGTCAGGTGGGCGCCTGTTTACGCGGCGCGTGCCGGCTATGACAAGCAAACCTCGTGCCACCTGGGTTTCTCGGGGAACTGCGGGTGAAGCTGCTACAACAATGCGCTGTCTAGGTGCCAGGTACAGCGCCGCGCACCAATGCGGCGAACGCGATGCACGGACGGGGGCCTACAGACTGATGTCGATCCAGGTGGTCTTCAGGTCGCTGTACTTGTCCAGCGCATGCAGCGATTTGTCGCGGCCGAAGCCCGATTGCTTGACGCCGCCGAACGGCACGGTGATGTCGCCGTCGGCATAGCAATTGACCCAGACCAGGCCGGCGCGCAGTCGCCGCGACAGGCGATGCGCGCGGCCCAGGTTGGCGGTCCACAGGCCCGCACCCAGGCCGTAGGCCGAATCGTTGGCCAGCGCAATGGCTTCGTCTTCGCTGCGGAATCGCTGCGCGGTCAGCACCGGCCCGAAGATCTCTTCGCGAACCAGCGGGTGGGTTGCATCGACGCAGTCGAAAATGGTTGGTTCGATGTAGAAGCCGCCACTGTCGGTGCGGACCTGACGGCCGCCGATGCGCAGCGTGGCGCCATCGGCCTGGCCGGCCGCAATGCGGGCCATCACCGAACGCGTCTGGCGCTCATCGACCATGGCGCCCAGCGTGGTGTCCGGGTCCAGCGGATTGCCGGGCCGCATGTCGGCGGCGTGGCGCGCCACCTTTTCCATGAAGGTGTCGTAGATGGCGTCGTGCACGTACAGGCGCGAGCCGGCGATGCACACTTCGCCCTGGTTCGAGAAGATCGCCAGCGCGGCGATCAGCGCGGCGCGGTCCAGGTCGGGGCAGTCTTCGAACACGATGTGCGGCGATTTGCCGCCGCATTCCAGCCAGACCCGCTTCAGGTTCGATTCGCCCGAATAGGTCATGAAGCGCTTGCCGGTGGCGGTGGACCCGGTGAAGGCCACGCAGTCCACGTCCGGGTGCAGGCCCAGGGCCTGGCCGGCAACGGGGCCGGTGCCCGGCACGACATTGAAGACCCCGGCGGGAATGCCGGCATGCTCGGCCAGCGCCGCCAGCCGCAGCGCGCTCAGCGACGATTGCTCGGCAGGCTTGAGAATGACGCTGTTGCCGGCGGCCAGTGCCGGCGCCACTTTCCAGGCTGCCATCAGCAGGGGGTAGTTCCAGGGCACCACGGCGGCCACCACGCCGACGGGCTCGCGCGTCACCGTGGCCAACGCGTTCGGGCCCGTGGGGGCGATTTCGTCGTAGACCTTGTCGATGGCTTCGCCGTACCAGGCGTAGCACTGCGCGGTCTCGGGCAGATCGAAGGCCAGCGCGTCGCGGATCGGCTTGCCCATGTCCAGGGTTTCGATCAGGGCCAGCTCTTCGCTGTGATCGGTGATCAGTTGGGCCAGCTTGAGCAGGCGGGCCTTGCGTTCGCGCGGCGGCAGGCCCGACCAGACGCCGCTGTCGAAGGCGCGGCGGGCTGCGGCGACCGCACGGTCGACGTCGGCCTGGCCGCAGGCGGCCACGTCGGCCAGCTTGCGGCCGTCGATGGGGCTGGTGGCGACGAACGTGGCGCCGTCGGCGGCATCGGCATAGGCGCCGTCGATATAGGCCTGGCCGCGCAGCGTCAGCGAGCGGGCGCGGGCTTGCCAGTCGTCAAAGGTGTAGGTTGTCATGGCCGTGTCCTTGTCGATTCAGCGCGGGCCGTTGGCCCGTGCCACCATGGCGTCCAGCAGCACGTTGCAGCCGGCTTCCAGATCGCCGGGCTGGGCGTCTTCGATTTCGTTGTGGCTGATGCCGTCTTTGCACGGCACGAAGATCATGGCCGTGGGCGCCACCGCCGCCATGTAGACGGCGTCGTGGCCGGCGCCCGTCACGATGTTCATGGCCGCAAGGCCTCGCTGGGCGGCGCCCTGGCGCACCTTGTCCACCAGGTCCGGATCGAACGGGGTGGGGCGGAAGTACTGCACGTCCTTCACGTCGACGGTCACGCCATGCTTGTCGGCGATCTCGCGGCAGGCGTCGCGCCACGCGGCATCCATGCGGGTCAGCGTCGCTTCGTCTTCGTGGCGCAGATCGGTGGTGAAGCGCACCTGGCCAGGGATGACGTTGCGCGAGCCGGGGTGGGCATGGATCTCGCCCACGGTGCCGCGGCCGTGCGGCTGGTTGGCGTTGGCAATGTTGACCACCGCCTGCAGCAGGTAGCTGGCGGCGAACAGCGCGTCACGGCGGATGCCCATCGGCGTGGGGCCGGCGTGCATTTCCATGCCGGTCACCGTCACGTCGTACCAGCGCAGCCCCAGCGAACCGGTCACCACGCCGATCACTTTTTCTTCATGTTCCAGGATCGGGCCTTGTTCGATGTGGGCCTCGAAGTAGGCATCCACCGGGCGTCCGCCCACGGGGTCCGGCCCCGCGTAGCCGATGGCCCGCAGTTCGTCGCGCACCGCGATGCCCTTGGCGTCGCGCGCGCTCAGCGCCGTTTCCAGTGAGAACTTGCCGGCGAACACGCCCGAGCCCATCATCACCGGCACGAAGCGCGAGCCTTCCTCGTTGGTCCAGATGGCCACTTCCAGCGGTGCCTCGGTCTGTACGCCTGCGTCGTTCAGCGTGCGCATCACTTCCAGTCCGGCCAGCACGCCGTAGCAGCCGTCGAACTTGCCGCCCGTGGGCTGCGTGTCGATGTGACTGCCCGTCATCACCGGCGGCAACGCGTCATTGCGGCCGGCGCGGCGGGCGAAGATGTTGCCGACCTGGTCCACGCGCACCGTCAGGCCGGCGTCGCGCATCCAGCCGGTGACCAGGTCGCGGCCCTGGCCGTCCAGCGCGGTCAGGGCCAGGCGGCAGTTGCCGCCCTTGGGGGTGGCGCCGATCTGCGCCAGATCCATCAGGGACTGCCAGAGACGGTTGCCGTTGACGGACAGGGAAGAAGTCATGGTTGAGCCTCGTTCGGGTCAATGGGAGGGCGCGGCGGCGTGGCGCGCCAGGGCCGCGGTGCGGATGGAGGTAAGCGTCTGGCCGGGCGCGATGCCGTCGGCGTCGTAGCGGATTTCCAGCAGCGCCGGCCGCTGTTCACGGTCGGCGAAGGCCAGCGCGCGGTCGAATGCGGCGGCGAAATCCTCGGTGCGCTCGACGGCTTCGCCATAGCCACCGTAGCCGCGCACGATCTGGGTGAAGTCGGGGTTCTCGAAGTCCAGGGCGATCGGGCGGCCGGGAAACTCGCGTTCCTGGTGGGCGCGGATGGTGCCCCACATGCCGTTGTTGAACACCAGCACCACGATGCCCAGCCGGTATTGCTGGGCCACGCCCAGTTCCTGCAGATTCATCTGGAAGCAGCCGTCGCCGGCATAGCAGACCACCGTCTTGCCGGGATGCTCCAGCTTGGCGGACACGGCCGCGGGCAGCCCGTAGCCCATGGCGCCCACGGTGGGTGCCAGGCTGGTGCCGGGGCCGGTGAATTGGCGATAACGGTGTGGATACAGCGCATAGTTGCCGGCCCCGACCGTGACGCAGGCGTCCTGCGGCAGGCGCTGGCTGACCTGCGCGGCAATCGTGTCCAGGCTCAGCGGACCGGGCGCGGGCAGGGGCGCCAGGGATTCAAGATAATCGGCGTGGGCCTGGCGCACCGCATCGCCGCGCGGCTTGGCATGGGCCGGTTGCAGGCGGGCGACGGCCTGCGCAAAGCCCGTCACGCTGGCGACGATGGCTTGCGTCGGCGCATACACGCGGCCCAGTTCCTGGGCGTCGGGATACACGTGAACCAGCTTCTGGCGCGGCTGCGGGCTTTGCACCAGCTGGTAGCCCTCGGTGGTGGCTTCGCCCAGGCGCGTGCCGACCGCCAGGATCAGGTCGGCCGTTTGGATGCGGGTGCGCAGCGCCTCGGTCATGCCCCAGCCCACGTGGCCGGCGGCGTTGGGGTGGCGCTGGTCAAAGCACTCCAGCCGGCGCCAGGCCGTGCCCACCGGTAGCTCGAAGCGCTGCGCGAAGGCGGCGACCTGGCCGATGGCTTCGTCCGTCCAGCCGCTGCCGCCCACCACCATGACCGGGCGTTCGGCGCCATCGAGCAGTTGCCGCAGGCGATCCAGGTCGTGTTCACCAGGATGCGCGACGATGCGCGGGTAGGGCGGCAGGTCGAGCACCGACGCCGTGCCCCAGAGCGTGTCTTCCGGCAGCGCCAGCACCACCGGACCCGGGCGGCCGCTGGTGGCGGTGGCATAGGCGCGCGCCACGAATTCGGGGATGCGGTCGGTGCGGTCGATCTGTGCAACCCACTTGGCCATCTGCCCGAACATGCGGCGGTAGTCGATTTCCTGGAAGGCTTCGCGTTCGTAGAAATCGTTGCCGACCTGGCCGACGAACAGGATCATCGGCGTGGAATCCTGGAAGGCGGTATGCACGCCGATGCTGGCATTGGTGGCGCCCGGGCCGCGGGTGACGAAGCACACGCCCGGCTCGCCGGTCAGCTTGCCGTAGGCCTCGGCCATGTAGGACGCGCCGCTTTCCTGGCGGCAGACGATGGGCTCGATGGCGCCGCGGTGCTCGTTCAGCGCGTCGATGCAGGGCAGGTAGCTTTCGCCCGGAATCATGAAGATCCGACGAGTGCCGTGGATGCGCAATTGCTGCATCAGGATCTGGCCGCCGTTGCGGGCAAGGGGGGATACGACCGTCATGCAAACACTCCGAAGTCTTCCCGCAGGCGGGCCAGGATGCCGATCAGGTGGGCGTGCATGGCATGCCGCGCGCGAATCGGGTCGCGGGCCAGGATGGCCGTCAGGATGCGTTGGTGTTCGGCGTGGGCCACGGCCCACACCTTGGTATTGACGAAATAGTCCTGCATGCGGCTGAACACCGGGCTGGCCAGGCTCAGGTCCCACAAGTGCGCCACCGACGAGGCCAGCGCCGCATTGCCGCACGCCGCGGCAATCGCACGGTGGAATTCACGGTCGTGCAGGCCGGGCGTATCGGTCAGCGACATGCCCTCATGCGCCTTGCGGATGGCCGCCAGTTGCGCCTCGGTCCCTTGCTGCGCGGCGAGCGCCGCGCATTCCGGTTCGATCAGCATCCGCGCTTCGAGCAGGTCGAAGGGGCCGATCTCGTCCTGGGGGGCCGAGGCCGGGGCGTCTTCGTCCCGAGAGGCCGTGACGAAGACGCCCGACCCCACCCGCACTTCCACGTAGCCTTCGATTTCCAGCGCGATCAAGGCCTCGCGGATCGACGCGCGGCTGACCTGCAATTGCTCGGCCAGTTCACGCTCGGAGGGCAGCCGGCCGCCATGGGGAAAATCCCCCGCCTGGATGCGGCCGGCGATCTGGTCGGCAATCATGCGGTACAGGCGGGTAACGGCGACGGCTTGGAAGGTGTTCATCAGAATGCTGCGGAAGTCTTGGTCTGGTGGTCAGGCCACTTATGCCTACAGCTTCTCATTGAAATCAAAGAAAAAATAGACCGATCAAGGGAAAACGATCAGAGGGGTTTCCCGTCTTCCTATCTGGTGGTCAGGCCAGTTAGGGCGGCGCGGCGAGGCCGCGACGGCTTTACAGTTTTCGAACAATTGCCGCACAAAACCCCTGCGCCTGCCCCCACGGGCGGGCCGGATAATCGCTGGGCCCGAGTGTGCGGGGCAACAGGGCGGGGCATTGCGTATGCCGGGAACAGGAGAGGGGCGTGCAGCGTGGCGCAACAATGGCAGGAAGGCCGGATTTCTGGCGGATCAGCATCGGCATGGCGGTGTTCGCGCTGGCGTGGCTGTGGTGGTCGGACCGCGCGGTGCTGGTTCCGCCCACCGACAACATCGAGCAATTGATCTGGGTCCGCAGCCTGGAGTGGGGCTATTACAAGCATCCTCCCCTGCCGACCTGGCTGTTGTGGCCGGTGGTGCAGGTGCTGGGTTGGACGGCCTGGGCGACCTACCTGCTGGGCGCGGCCTGCACCCTGGGCGCCTTCCTGCTGATGTGGCGCCTGCTGCGCGGCATGCGCGGCGAGGCCTACGCCGCCATCGCCACCTTGGGCGGCCTGTGCGTCACGTTCTATAACGGCCGGCTGTATTTCTACAACCACGAGATCGTCCTGATTCCTTTGGTGGCCGGCAGTGCGATGGCCTGCTGGAAGGCCTATTCCACCCGCCGGATCGGCTGGTGGATCCTGTTGGGCGTGTGCCTGGGTCTGGGGGCCCTGGCCAAGTACCAGATCGCCGTCGCCGGCCTGGCGGTGCTGCTGTTCTGGTTGAGCCGGAAGGCCTGGCGTGACCCCATGCATGTTTTCGGGCTGCAGGTGGCGGGCCTGACGGCGCTGGCGGTGTTCGCCCCGCACATGATCTGGCTCATCAGCCACGACTTCAAGCCGCTGCAGTACGCCATGGCATCATCGCTGGGCGCCGGCCTGCCGTGGGGCGCGCGCCTGGTCGAAGTGGCCGCCTGGTGGGGCGACCAGTTGTTCACCCGCGCCCTGCCGGCCTGGGTCTTTCTGGCGGCAGTGTGGCTGTCCGGGCGCCGTGCGCGTCGCGCCGCGGCCCCCGCCCGGTCCGTGGTCGGCCAGGGCGAGGCCGCCGGCCGCGCGTTGCTGCTGTCGTTCGGCCTGACGCCGTTGCTGTTCGTCAGCCTCATGGCCTTGCTGTCGGGCTCGCACATCCAGCTGCACTGGGGCACGCCGTTCCTGCTGTTCATCGTGCCTGCCGCCATGGAACTGGCGCGCAGTGCGTGGCACGGGCCGTTTCGTCCTCGCCAGGTCGTGTGGGTCTTTGTCGTGATCCAGCTGTTGCTGATGGCGCGCGTGGAACTGACCTCGCCCAACGGCGCCGGCCTGTGGCGTCGGGCATCCGACTGGCGCTATTTCGATGCCCAGGGGCTGGCCGATATCCTGCATGACCGCGCCGTTGCCGAATTGGGCGGCCCGGTCAAGGTGATCGCCGGCGCCTGGGCCGAGTCGGGCGCGCTGGCGTTGCGCCTGCCCGAGAAGCCCGTCGTGCTGATAGACGGGCAGTTTCAATTCAGCCCATGGGTGCGGGCGGATCTGGTGGCCGATTGCGGCGCGCTGGAATTGCGGCGGGCCAAGAC
The DNA here is from genome assembly GCF_059760725.1 of Achromobacter sp. 1014246743. NCBI lineage: Bacteria > Pseudomonadati > Pseudomonadota > Betaproteobacteria > Burkholderiales > Alcaligenaceae > Achromobacter > Achromobacter sp. 1014246743. The sequence continues at coordinate 39,992 of NZ_JCBANA010000036.1, read as the reverse complement.
GCAGCCCGATGGCTTTGGCCCGGTGGGGGAGGCATTCCCGCGCTTGTACTGGCGCGTCACGCGGCCGACGGCAGTCTGCGCGACCGATACGGCGGTGCCGGCCCGCAGCCCGGCTGACCATTAGCAGGTGTCTGCCCGCGCCGTATTTTTTGGGGCTATGGCCGAGCAACCCAGGGAGGCAGCGACCCGGCCGCTGTCGGGCGCGGTGGGGTTCAGGCCTCTTCGCCGGGGTCGGGCGTCTGGGTAAAGGCCCGCACCATGCGGGCGATGCCGTCCAGCTCGTCGTGGGCGCCCACGACCCAATCGGGCTTTTCGAAAGGACTGTCCGACGGCGCCTTGTCCAGGTTGGCCTTCAGATCGTCCAGCAGTTCCAGCGCCATGTCGGTGGCCTGCGGGCTGCTGCGGGTGGATAGGGCGATGGCAATCGCCAGGGCTTGCCGCAGGGCCAGCAGGCGGCCGTCCAGTTCGGTGTCCACGGGGGAGTCCTTGTCATGTATGGATGTGGCGGCATTTTACGGGCCCCCCGCGATGCGGCCGGGCGACCTTTGCGCAAGATCAAGGCGGCAGGGCCGCCGCAAGCCAATAATCCAGGGTATGCAAGCCGCCCTACGCCCTTTACTCGCAGACCCTCCAGCGCAAGCCGCCGAGCCTTTTTTTCCGCCGCAATTGCTGGCCCGGCTGGACAAGAACGGCCCGCGCTACACCTCTTATCCCACGGCGGACCGCTATCACGGCGGTTTCGGCGAATCCGCGTACCGCCAGGCCTTGCGCCAGCGGCACGAGGCGAGCCCGGCCGAGCCCCTGTCGCTGTACGTGCACATCCCGTTCTGCGATTCGGTCTGCTATTACTGCGCCTGTAACAAGGTCGTGACCCGCCATCACGACCGTGCCGCTCGCTACCTGGACGCGCTCGAGCGCGAGATCGCGCTGCATGTCGCCGAACTGGGGCCGGGCGTGCCGGTATCGCAGTTGCATTTCGGCGGCGGTACGCCGACCTTCCTGTCGGACGACGAACTTGAACGCTTGATGACGGACCTGCGCGCCGCCTTCCGCTTCGAATCCGACGCCGAAATCTCCATCGAGGTGGATCCTCGTACCGCCACGCCGCAGCGCCTGGCGCAGCTGCGCCAGCTGGGCTTCAACCGGCTCAGTTTCGGCGTGCAGGACTTCGACGCACGGGTCCAGGTGGCGGTGCATCGCGTGCAGTCGTTCGAGGACGTCCGCGACCTGATGCAAAGCGCCCGTGCGCTGGGTTACGACTCGGTCAACGTCGACCTGATCTACGGCCTGCCGCTGCAAACCACGGAATCGTTCGCGCGCACCATTGCCCAGGTCACCACGCTGCGACCCGACCGCATTGCCCTGTACGCCTACGCTCACTTGCCCGAACGCTTCAAGCCGCAGCGCCGCATCAACCCGGCGGACCTGCCCGACCGTGCCACGCGTGTCGGCCTGCTCAGTGCGGCCATCGAAGGCTTCCTGAAGCACGGCTATACCTACATCGGGATGGACCATTTCGCGCTGAACACCGACGCCTTGGCCATCGCCAAGCAACGTGGAGAGCTGCACCGCAATTTCCAGGGCTACAGCACCCAGCCCGACCACGACCTGGTCGCGCTGGGCGTGTCGGCCATCGGCCGCATCGGCCATACCTACAGCCAGAATGCCAAGGACCTGGACGGCTACTACGCCGCCATCGAGTCCGGCCGCTTTGCGGTGGAACGAGGCCTGGCGCTCAATGCCGATGATCTGGCGCGGCGCGACGTGATCATGGACATCATGTGCCAGGGCCGCGTGGATTTTGCCCGCATTGAATCGCGCCACGGCTTGCGCTTTGGCGACTATTTCGGGGCCGAACTGTCGCAGATGACCAACCTGGCCGAACTCGGCCTGGTGAACCTGCGTGCCGGGGAACTGCGCGTGACCGGCCTGGGCTGGTACTTCGTCAGGGCCGTTGCGATGGCCTTTGACGGGTACCTGCGCAGCGCGGCCAGCTCCGGCGCCAGCTACTCCCGCATCATCTAGGGCCTGTGCGAGGCCCTGGACGAGGGGCGTCCGGCCTGGCGGCCGGGGGCTATTCGGTGAACTTCTCCCGCAGGTAAAGGGCGAGTGCCAGATCGTCAGACAGCTGCAGCTTGCGCATCGCCCGGCGCTTGTGGGTACTGATGGTCTTCTTGCTGCGCATCAACCGCGCCGAAATCTGGGTGACCGACAGCCCCTGGCTGATATGCCGCAGGATTTCGACTTCGGACGTCGTGAGCAGGGCGTGCGGATGGGTCGGCGAAATGGCGCGCACCTTGCCGTCCTGGACGGAAAGAAAAGGGTCCCGCCGGCTCAGCACGCCGTGGATCATCTCGGGCAGCAGGATCATTCCCCATTGCTTGGCGAGATAACCGTTGGCACCCGCCCGGAAGGCCGCGTACTGGGTTTCCATGCGGTTGCCGGCCGAGAAGGTGATGATCGCCATGTTGGGGTGGTAACGCCGCAGCCGCCGCAGGTAGTTCACGCCGTCCCAGGGCTCCAGGGGCAGGTAGAAATCGACCAGCGCGGCGTCGCAGGGGGCGGCGTCCAATTTTTGAAGCAGGCTGCGGCCCGAGGTTTCGCGGTGCAGGACGCGAAACCCCGGCCGGCTGTCCAGAAAGGCGCCCACGCCCAGAGCGACCACGGGGTGGTCATCCAGGATCGCCACCCGTATGACGGGTGGGGGTTGCGACAGCAGGAGATGCTTGCGCGAATTGAGGCGTTGTCCGTCCTTCTTGCCGTGGGGTTTGTCGGCAGGGAGGAGGGCGGAATCTGGCGCTGACACACTTTTCATCGATGCTCCACTGAATGGCCAAGGGAACGCGGGCGGCGGCAGGGCTTTGGGGGCGATGGCGTCCGGTGCGTACGTCGTGATTGGTCCTAAATTTGTATGGGCAGATTACGTTTTGTTGGGCTGTCCGGATCAGAATCAGGCCAAAATCGGACGGAAATACGGGTGGGGTTTACGCGCAGTCATGCGGTTCCACGCTCGCGGCGCAGAGGAACCCCCGGCCTTCGGGGCATAATCGCTGCCGGATTCAATCGCGAGGCCGGCATGTTGCCTGGCCGTCGTCACAGGCAAGCAAGGCGTGGGTGGCGAATGCCCAAGAAGATTCTGGTGCTAGGCAGGGAAGGGCAGCTGGGGTTCGAGCTGCGGCGCAGCCTCGCCCCCCTGGGCCGCGTGGTCGCGACGGGCCGCAGCGATTGCGACCTGACGTATCCGTTGCAGATCGCGCGGCTGGTACAGCGTGAAAAGCCCGATGTCATCGTCAACGCGGCGGCCTTCACGGCCGTCGAGCGGGCCGAAGACGACATCGTGCGCGCCATGCGCATCAATGCCGAGGCCGCGGGTGAACTGGCCGCCCTGGCAGCAGACCGCGGCGCGCTGATCGTCCACTATTCCTCCGACTACGTGTTCGATGGCGCCAAGGCCGGCGCCTACGACGAACGGGACGTGCCCGCGCCGCTGAACGCCTACGGCCGCAGCAAACTGGCAGGCGAAGTGGCGGTGCGGGCGATGAATCCCGCCCATCTGGTGTTTCGCACGTCATGGGTCTATGGCGTATTCGGCAACAGCTTCCTGAAGACCATGCTGATGGCCTTGCGCCAGCCGGAAGCGCTGCGCGTGGTGAGCGACCAGCGCGGTGCTCCCACCGGGGCGGCCTTCATCGCCGATGCCACCGCGCTTGTCGTGGCGCGTTACCTGAATCGCGCGGCGCAGGATGAATTCCCCTTCGGCCTGTACCATCTGGCCGCCTCGGGAGACGCAAGCTGGCATGAGTACGCCTGCTTCATCGCCCAGCAGGCGCGTCGGGCGGGCCTGGCCGTCACGCTCACGCCGGGCGACATCCGGCCGGTGCCGTCCGACGACTATCCCACGTCCGTGCGGCGGCCCATGAATTCGCGCCTGGACTGCCGCTTGCTGGAACGCACCTTCGGCATTCACGCGCCGCATTGGGAAGAGGGCGTGCAGCACGCGCTGGCGGCCATCGCGGACAGTCGCAACCTGGCCTGAGCGGCCAGCGCGGGCACAGGGAGAGGGTGTGGCGCTTTCGCCACGAAACCGGCTCAAAGGGTGCTACAATCGGCAACGTTAAGCCCATCAGCCCACCGTCGCGACGTCCATGCCCTTGACGCCATACGTTGCCCAAGCTGGCGGGCCGCTTCCAGTCCACCCCTGAAGGCCCAGGCATCATGTTTTTCCCGCTGGCACGAACTACGACCCGGAACTTTCGCCCTATGTCGCGTTAGTTTTTCGTGCGTCGGGTTTCACCGTGTCAGGTCAGCGGTAGGACTCAGCAAGACAACCAGATAAACGCGGCTACCAGCCGCGTTTTTCGTTTCTGATTTTCGATTTTCATCCCCAGAACCCCAGGAAGCACTCCCGATGGTACAGATCACATTGCCCGATGGTTCGCAGCGCCAATACCCGGGGCCGGTCACGGTCGCCGACGTGGCGCAATCGATCGGCGCGGGATTGGCCAAAGCCGCCTTGGGCGGCCGCGTGACCTTTGACGGCGCCGACTCCCAGCTGGTCGACACCAGCTACCGCATCGAGGGCGACGCCCGCCTGGCCATCGTGACTGCCAAGGACGCCGACGGCCTGGACCTGATCCGCCACTCCACGGCGCACTTGCTGGCCTATGCCGTCAAGGAATTGTTCCCCGACGCGCAGGTCACCATCGGCCCCGTGATCGACAACGGCTTTTACTACGACTTTTCGTACAAGCGCCCGTTCACGCCCGAAGACCTGGCCGCCATCGAGAAAAAGATGGCCGAACTGGCCAAGAAAGACGAAGTCGTGACCCGAGAAGTCTGGTCGCGCGACGACGCCGTCGAGTTCTTCAAGGGCATCGGCGAAAAGTACAAGGCCGAGATCATTGCGTCCATTCCGTCCAACGAGCCGCTGAGCCTGTACCGCGAGGGCGATTTCATCGACCTGTGCCGCGGGCCGCACGTGCCGTCCACGGGCAAGCTCAAGGTGTTCAAGCTGATGAAGGTCGCGGGCGCCTACTGGCGTGGCGACAGCAAGAACGAGATGCTCCAGCGCATCTACGGCACGGCCTGGGCCACCAAGGAAGAGCAGGAAGCCTACCTGCACATGCTCGAAGAAGCCGAGCGCCGCGACCACCGCAAGATCGGCCGCGAACTCGACCTGTTCCACTTCCAGGACGAAGCCCCGGGCCTGATCTTCTGGCATCCCAAGGGCTGGGCCCTTTGGCAGCAGGTCGAGCAATACATGCGCTCGGTCTACCGCGACAACGGCTACCAGGAAGTGAAGGCGCCGCAGATCCTCGACATTTCGCTCTGGAAAAAGACCGGCCACTGGGACAACTACCGTGAAAACATGTTCACGACCGAGTCCGAGAACCGCGTCTACGGTCTCAAGCCCATGAACTGCCCGGGCCACGTGCAGATCTTCAACGCCGGCTTGCATTCGTATCGCGAACTGCCCCTGCGCTACGGCGAATTCGGCCAGTGCCACCGCAATGAACCGTCGGGTTCGCTGCACGGCATGATGCGCGTGCGCGGCTTCACGCAGGACGACGGCCACATTTTCTGTACCGAAGAACAGCTCCAGGACGAATGCGCCGACTTCACGGCCTTGCTGCAGAAGGTGTACCGCGACTTCGGTTTCACGGAAGTCCTGTACAAGGTCGCCACGCGTCCTGAAAAGCGCATTGGCTCGGACGAAGTCTGGGATACGGCCGAACAGGCCCTGATGGAAAGCCTGCGCCGCACCGGCTGCGAGTTCGAGATTTCGCCGGGAGAAGGCGCTTTCTATGGCCCCAAGGTGGAATACACCCTGAAAGACGCCATCGGCCGCCACTGGCAGTGCGGTACGATCCAGGTCGACTTTTCCATGCCTGTGCGCCTGGGCGCCGAGTATGTGGACCAGAACGACCAGCGCCGCCCGCCGGTCATGCTGCACCGCGCCATCCTGGGTTCGCTCGAGCGTTTCATCGGCATGCTGATCGAAAACCACGCCGGTGCGATGCCGCCCTGGCTGGCTCCGGTGCAGGCCGTCGTGTGCTGCATTTCCGAACCTTCGGCCGATTATGCGGCCAAAATTACGCAAAGCCTGAAAAAACAAGGCTTTAGAGTAGAGTCCGATTTGCGCGGTGAAAAAATCACTCGTAAAATTCGGGAGCACAGCCTGCAAAAGGTGCCGTACATCCTCGTCGTCGGCGACAAGGAAAAAGAAAACGGCACCGTCGCCGTACGCGGACTGGGCGGACTGGACCTTGGTGCCATCGCATACGACGAGTTCGTCGCGCGCTTGACCGAGGACGTGTCCACCCGCCGCGACGTCAATCATCCTGATAGCAGCGCTGCTTAACATTTCTAGGAGCTTTCAACATCGCCACTGAAAAAGCCAATCGCATCAACGGTGAAATCCGCGTCCCCGAGGTGCGCCTGATAGGTCTGGACGGAGAACAGCTGGGCATCGTCAAGATTGCCGACGCGTTCCGTCTTTCCGAGCAAAACGACGTGGATCTGGTGGAAATCGCGCCGAACGCCGAGCCGCCGGTCTGCCGTTTGATGGACTACGGTAAGTTCAAGTACCAAGAGCAGAAGCGCCAAGCCGAAGCTCGTTCGAAGCAGAAGGTCATCCAGGTCAAGGAAGTCAAATTCCGTCCGGCCACCGACGAGGGCGACTACCAAGTCAAGCTGCGCAACCTGCGCCGCTTCCTCGAAGAAGGCGACAAGGCCAAGGTGACGCTGCGGTTCCGTGGCCGCGAAATGGCTCACCAGGAACTGGGTATGCGGGTGCTTGAACGTGTGCGCGACGACCTGCTGGAACTGGCCCAGGTCGAAGCCATGCCGAAGCTCGAAGGCCGTCAGATGGTCATGGTGCTGGCGCCCAAGAAGAAGGCCGTGCCCGCGGGCAAGCCTGAAACGGCGGCGTAAAGCTCCCTGCGGAGCCTTCCCAGGCTCGTCTTTCCGGGAAGGCCCCAGCCGCTTCCCCCTGCGCGACCCGCCGTCCATACCGTGTTCGGCGGGTTCGCTTATTGGGCGGCTCTGCGCTACGATGTCATAGATAGCCGCCTTCCCGAAAGGGAAGGCGGCGTACGTTCGGGGTGTCGAGATGCATGTTTTGTTCGTTTTGGATCCCTTGCCGCTGCTCAAAGCGTACAAGGACAGTTCTGTCGCCATGATGCGTGCGCTGGTTGCGCGCGGCCATACGCTCAGCGTGGCCATGCAGGGCGACCTTTACATCGAAACCGGCACGGTCAAGGCGGTTACCACGCCCATCGAACTGGTGGCGGATGCCGACCTGCACGGCCATGACTGGTGGCGCGAAGGGGCCGCGTGCGATCTGCCGCTGGCCGATTTCGGTGCCGTCGTCATGCGCAAAGACCCGCCTTTCGACATGGAATACGTGTATTCCACCCACCTGCTCGAATACGCCCAGGCTCAAGGGGCCAAGGTGTTCAACAGCGGTGCGGCGATCCGCAACCACCCCGAAAAGCTGGCCATCACCGAAATCAGCGAGTTCACCGCGCCGACCCTGGTGACCCGCAACATGGCCCGCCTGAAGGCGTTCCACGATACGCACCACGACGTCATCGTCAAGCCGCTGGACGGCATGGGCGGCACCGGCGTGTTCCGCCTGCAGCCCAAGGACCCCAACCTCAACGCCATCCTGGAAACGCTCACCGACAACGGCGCGCGCACCATCATGGCGCAGCGTTACATCCCTGAAATCGTCAAGGGTGACAAACGCATCCTCCTGATCGGCGGCGAACCCGTGCCGTATTCCCTGGCCCGCATCCCGCTGGCCGGCGAAACGCGTGGCAACCTGGCCGCCGGCGGCCGCGGCGTGGCCCAGGCGTTGTCCCCGCGCGACCGCGAGATCGCCGAGGCGGTGGCGCCCAAGCTGGCCGCGCGCGGCCTCTTGCTGGTCGGCCTGGACGTCATTGGCGACTACGTCACCGAAGTCAATGTCACCAGTCCCACCTGCTTCGTGGAAATCGCCGAACAGACCGGCTTCGACGTCGCTGGCATGTTCGTCACGGCGCTGGAAAAAGCCGTAGCCGCGCCGGCCGTGGCTGCCGCCGCCTGATCGGCCAGGAATCGTCATGACCACGGGTATTGTCATCGTCGTGCACGCGCCCCTGGGCGCGGCCATGCGCGAGTGCGCCAGCCACGTCATGGGCAACCTTGACGGCATGCTGGCGATCCACGACATCCAGCCCGAGGATCGTCCCGACGACCTGGCGCCTGCCGTGCTCAAGGACATCTTCGAGCAGGACCATGGCGCCGGGGTGCTCGTGCTGACCGACCTGATCGGCGCCACGCCCGCCAATATCTCCAAACGGGCCGTGGCCGACGCGCAAGCGCAGGGCATCCAGTGCTGTGTATTGGCGGGGTTGAACACCCCCATGCTGCTGCGGGCGCTGACCTACCGCAACCTGTCCCTGGCCGAGACCCGCGAAAAAGCGCTCGCCGGCGGGGTTCAAGGCGTCTTGCGTGTAGACTGACGGGCGGAAATTTGCCCTATTATGTCGGCTAATATTTCAAGCCGATGTGCGGTTCGACCTTTTGCTGCAACCACCACTGCGGCTTGCCTCCGCGGTCATGATATTTCCTATGCCTAATACAGACATCGTCATCAGCAATAAACTGGGTTTGCACGCGCGGGCGGCCGCCAAACTGACGCAGCTGGCCAGCAAGTTCTCCAGCGAGATCTTCATTTCCCGTGGCGCGCAGCGCGTGAACGCCAAGAGCATCATGGGCGTCATGATGCTGGCCGCGGGCCTGGGCGTGACCGTCAAGCTCGAGGCTTCGGGCAGCGACGCCGACCAGGCTCTTTCCGAAATTGAAACTCTGTTCGACAGCAAATTCGGTGAACAGGAATAGCAGCGCTTCCGAATCCGCCGGCCCGGGCAATGCACCGGCCGGCTTGTCCGCGGCCGGCGCCGCGGCTCAGGTCCATGACGGGGCTGGCACTGCCAGTCCCGTTATTTGTTTGTACGGCAAGGGCGTGGCACGTGGTTATGCCATCGGCCGGGCGGTGGTCATGGGGGCCGCGGCGCTGGAAGTCGCGCACTACCGGATATCCCCCGAAGACGTCCCCGCCGAAAGCCGCCGCCTGACCGAGGCGCTGGACTCGGCCCAGCAGGAATTGCGGCTGTTGGCCGACACCTTGCCGGCTGACGCGCCGCGCGAGCTGGGCGCCATGCTGAACGTGCACAGCCTGCTGCTGGGTGACCCGCTGCTGGCCGAACAGACCCTGGCCCTGATCGCCGAACGCCACTACAACGCCGAATGGGCGCTGACCACCCAGGGCCAGATCCTGGGCCAGCAGTTCGACGCCATGGAAGACGAGTACCTGCGCGAGCGCGGCGCCGACGTGCGCCAGGTCATCGAGCGGGTGCTGCACGTGCTGTCAGGCACGTCCGCCATCCTGCCCGACATGTCGCACATGGGCGGCGATGACGCGCTGGTGGTGGTCGCGCACGATATTTCGCCCGCCGACATGCTGCGCCTGCGTGGAGGGCGGTTCGCCGCCTTCGTGACCGACCTGGGCGGCCCGACCTCGCATACGGCCATCGTGGCGCGCAGCATGGGCGTGCCGGCCGTGGTGGCCATGGGCAACGTGCGCGAGCTGGTGCGCGATGGCGACATGCTGATCATCGACGGCGCCGCTGGCGCCGTGGTGGTCAATCCGTCGGATCGCATCCTGCAGGAATACCGCCGCCGCCAGGCCGCCTACGCCGACGAACGGGCCGAGCTCAGCCTGCTGCGCTACGAGCCTTCCGTCACGCTGGACGGCATCGACATCGTGCTGCACGCCAACATCGAGCTGCCCGAAGAAGCCGCGCTGGCGCTGGCCTCGGGGGCGCACGGCATCGGCCTGTTCCGCAGCGAATTCCTGTTCATGGGGCGCCCGGATCTGCCGGGCGAAGAAGAGCAGTACGAGGCTTATTCGTCTGTTGTCAAAGTGATGGCAGGCCGTCCGGTCACCATCCGCACGCTGGATATCGGCTCTGACAAGACGCTGGACGGCGAGGCCACGGTGGCCACCAATCCGGCGCTGGGGCAGCGTGCCATCCGCTACTGCCTGGCGCGTCCGGAAATGTTCGCCACGCAGCTGCGCGCCATCCTGCGGGCCTCTGCCCACGGCCCGGTGCGCCTGTTGATCCCCATGATCGCCCACATGCACGAGGTCGTGGCCACGCGCGCGGCCATCGAATCGGCCCGGCGCGAGCTCGATGCCCGTGGGCAGGCCTACGCGCCGCACATGGAAGTGGGCGCCATGGTTGAAGTGCCCGCGATCGCAATCGCCATCGAGCCTTTTGCCCAGGCGCTGGATTTCCTGTCCATCGGCACGAACGACCTGATCCAGTACACCCTGGCGATCGACCGCGGCGACCACGATGTGGCGGCGCTCTATGACCCGCTGCATCCCGCCGTGCTTCGACTGATCGCCCACACCATCAACGCCGGCGAACGCGCGGGCAAGCCCGTGGCCGTCTGCGGCGAAATGGCCGGCGATTCGCGCATGACCCGTTTGCTGCTGGGGCTGGGGTTGACGGAATTCTCGATGCATCCCCAGCAATTGCTGGACGTGAAGCGCGAAGTCCGGCGCGCCCACACCAATGCGCTGCGCGTCAAGGTGGCCAGCGCGCTGAACCGCGCCTTGCCGGTGGACCTGGATACCCTGGACCTGGCCTGACGCCATCCGGGAAGTCGCCCGGAATGGAAAAAGCCCGTCGCTCGATGCGCGACGGGCTTTTTTTTCGGTCAGCCCCCTGCAAGAGGGGGCTGAAAGTGCCGCCCGGCACGGTGGCGCGGGCGCAGGGCGGGAGAATCAGCTGTGATACGCCGATTCGCCGTGGCTGGTGACGTCCAGGCCTTCGCGTTCCTGGTCTTCCGGCACACGCAGGCCGCACAGGGCGTTGGCGATCTTGTAGGCGATCCAGGCGACCACGCCGGACCAGACGATGGTGATCAGCACGCCTTCCAATTGCACCCACAGCTGGCCCAGGATCATGCCGGGTTCCGCCAGGCCGGGGCCACCCAGGACCTGGGCATTGAACACACCCGTCAGCAGGGCGCCGACAATGCCGCCCACGCCGTGCACGCCGAACACGTCCAGCGCATCATCGGCGCGCAACAGGCGCTTCAGGCCATTGACGCCCCAGACGCAGACGATGCCGGCGATCACGCCGATGATCAGCGCGCCCACCGGACCCACCAGGCCGGCAGCCGGGGTGATGCCCACCAGGCCGGCAATGGCGCCGGAAGCGGCACCCAGCATGGAAGGCTTGCCCTTGATGGCCCATTCCGTGAACAGCCAGGCCAGCACGGCGCCCGCGGTGGCGATCATGGTGTTGAAGAAGGCCAGCGTGGCGTTCTCGTTGGCGGCCAATGCCGAGCCGGCGTTGAAGCCGAACCAGCCCACCCACAGCAGGGCGGCACCCACGAAGGTCATCGGCAGGTTGTGCGGCTGCATCGCTTCGCGGCCGTAGCCGACGCGCTTGCCCACCACATAGGCGCCCACCAGGCCGGCCACCCCGGCGTTGATGTGCACCACGGTGCCGCCGGCGAAGTCCAGGGCGCCCTTGGCGTTCAGCAGGCCCGGCGCCGTTTCGGAGGCGAACCACACCATGTGTGCGATGGGAATGTAGGCGAACGTGAACCAGATCACCGTGAACACCAGCACCGCCGAAAAGCGGGCGCGTTCGGCGAAGCTGCCGACGATCAGTGCGCAGGTGATGCCGGCGAAGGTCGCCTGGAACGAGGCGAACAGCAGCTCGGTCAGCGTGTTCGACATGGCGTACTTGCCGTCCGCCGGCGTGAACATGCCAGAGAAGAAGGCGCGCGAGAGGCCGCCGAAGAACGCGTTGCCTTCGGTGAAGGCAAGCGAGTAACCGTAGATGAACCAGAGGACCAGGCCCAGCACGAACGTGCACAACACTTGCAGCAGCACCGACAGCACATTCTTGCTGCGTACCAGGCCGCCATAGAACATCGCCAGACCGGGTACGGCCATCATCAATACGAGGAGGGTAGAGACGAGCAACCAGGAGATATCTGCTTTATCCATTTTCAGGCTCCAATGAGTCTTTCTTATTTATCTACAGCGCAGCTTCGCCGGCTTCGCCCGTCCGGATGCGGATCACTTGTTCAAGGGGGGCGGCAAAGATCTTGCCGTCGCCGATCTTGCCGGTGCGAGCGGCTTGTTCGATGGCTTCGATGACCTGGTCGACCAGGTGGTCGGGCACGGCGGCTTCGACTCGCAGCTTGGGCAGGAAGTCGACCGCGTATTCCGCGCCCCGATAAAGCTCGGTATGGCCCTTCTGGCGCCCGAACCCTTTCACTTCAGTAACAGTGAGGCCCTGGACGCCGATTCCGGATAGAGCCACCCGCACTTCGTCGAGCTTGAATGGCTTGATGATGGCGATGATGAGTTTCATGGCATTTCCTCTCATGGTTGCACGTAGGCCTCGTCAATCAAGCAAATTCCATGCCATAGGGGGCGGTGCCCGTGGGGCGGTGGGGCAGGCGCGTTTGTTGTGCCTGAATGCACCAATATAGTGCGTCATGCACCACGCGTCAGCCTCAAATCGGTGCATGCCCGGGCGTCGGTGAGGAATGCAACGGAATATGTGCCGCTGCCGCCATTTGTTGCCAGTTGATGCGGCCGCGGTAGCGATCTGTAGGGCTTGCAACGCCCCGCATTGACTTGGCCGCGCGCGCTCGCGGCGGCCGCGGAACGTTGCTGGCCGCGCTTCGCGCGGCAAAGCAGGTGTTATTCAGTGGGCTGAAAGCGAATTGCAAGACGGCACAAAAAGGGGGCGGGGCGTGATACGAGGGTTTACACGCATAAGCTTGTTGCCAAAGGTTGGGTGAAGAAGAATCGACTCCAGCTCATGACACCTCATGGGCCTGATCGGGCCGCGGCAAGGGGTTCCGGCGTTGCGGCTCTCTATATACGAAAAGCAAGAAAGGAAAGAGGAATGATGACGATCCAACGCAAGACCCTTGGCGTGCTGGCGCTGACTGCCGCGCTGGCAGTGCTGGCCGGCTGCAACAAGAGTGACGAAAAGGCCGCGCCGCCCGCGGCATCGACCCCGCCGGCGTCCAGCAGCACCACGCCGGGCACGCCTCCCGCCGCGAGCACGCCGCCCGCCACCACCACGCCCGCGCCCGCTGCCGGTGCGACTGCCGGCCTGCCCGCCGAGTGCGATGCCTACCTGAGCAAGGTCAGCGCGTGCATGGACAAGCTGGGCGCTTCCAACCCCGCCGCGGCCAGCTTCAAGCAGCAACTGGACGCAGCCAAGACGCAGTGGGCGACGATCAGCGACAAGACGCAACTGGCTGCGCAATGCAAGCAGTCGGCCGATTTGTTTGCGCAGTCCGCGACCCAGATGGGCTGCAAGTAACGATGTTGGTAGGGGGCTGCCCCCAAGGCGGCCCGGTTTTCTCCTGTGCTTTGATGGGCGGTCACCGCATGCGGCCCGCCCTTTTTTTTGCCTGCGGCAGACACGGGGAAAGCACTACACTTGAGGCACCAAGAACACCGTGAGGCCGCTATGAACAATCGCACCCAATGGATGGAAGACATCCAGAAGAACATTTCCGACCTGATCGCCCGCAGCCCCGCCGCGGACGTCGAACGCAACGTGCGCGCCATGATGACGCAGGCGTTCTCGAAGCTGGATCTGGTCACCCGCGAGGAATTCGACGTGCAGGCCGACCTGTTGGCACGCACCCGGGCCCGCGTAGACCAATTGGCCGCCACGGTCGAGCAACTGGAAACCCGCCTGTCCGCCCTGGACAAGTAGGCTGTCCGAGGGACGCTTTTGCCACGGCCGCTGATGCGGCCGTTTTTGTTTTGGATTCCAAGGACTCGCGACCGTTACCCTGTACTGGCGCCTGGGAAGGCAGGCATGGGCACAGTCCGATTTGGCGGTGGCCCGTATAACGGGTCTGCGATTAATGCGGCATAGGCGGCGGTCGCCGTGAATCGCTCGTGGCGGACGTTGGCGATCGATCGTAGTTCGGGCAGCAATTCGCTTCGAAGAGCAATCGCTTGGTGCCCCCGCATTTGTCGGGAAGGGTAGATGATGCCGTCTGGCATCAAGGCGCAATCGCAGTCAAGCATTGCCTTTCGCAGACGATGGCCAATCCAGTGGCAGGCTTCGTAATCGCTTGACGAGATGGTGTCTTGGATTCCGAGCTTGGCGCAGGCTTCTCCTGCCAGTTTCCAGAGGCGCAGGTCGCGGCCAAAGGCAATCTGGCCGACGACTCCAGTCTTTACGGCAGATGGGTCCAGGTAGAACTGACCTGGGCGAGTGGCATCGGTTCGAGCAAAGCGGCCTTCCCATATCGCGGTAGGCATGTCCAGGGCAACATAAAACCAGGCGTAAGGCAGGGCACCGTGCGGCAGGCGCAGTTCTCTTGGCGGGCCGAATCGATAGGCATTGTGAAAGGTCTCGGGGAGCAAATACTTCGGATCACCGGCAGTGCGATATACCGCTGTGTGGGCGGCTAGTGATGCAGCCGAATGCCTGAGTGCAGCATACAAGGCCTTGATGGAAGGAACCCGCGCTATCAAATGGGGCGGCGGTTGATCAGGGCCCCGTACGTCCACTGGCATGCTATGGCGGCTTAGTCGCGCATGCCTTTTCCCGCTTGTCTGGCAAGTTCAAGGACGCGTTGCAGTCGCTGCGTGGCGGCGAGCGACAGAAGCCGCTGCTGTGCGATCGATACGTTTGCGCGACTCTCAAAGGGTAGCCCCGCCAGCATTTCGGCGGGAGAGAGCGCATTGAGGTCTTCCTGCTCGGTCACGAAAAACGCGTGGATTTCGAACTGCAAGACCCCTCGCAATTCGGCAATGACGGTTTGCAGAAGCTTGGGAACGGGGTCAACGAATTGCCAGGCTGGGAACGCGCGCCCGTTCTTTTTCGTCGATGGCATGACGCAATAGAGCCTGCCGTCCTTGTCGTACCGATACAAGGTCGTCAACGCGCTCAGTTTTTGCCGGGCGAGCACTTCTGCGGGAGACCATAGGGCAACGGGTAGAGCGGGGGGCTTGTCGCCGACAGGAGCCTCTTCGTTGACGAGCCAGGCTTCGAGCTGCCGCACGATGACGTGCAGCAGGTCGTCTGTGCGGCCGGATTTCCGCAGGGGCGATAGTTCCTTGGCCAGGGTGGATGCCATGCGCTTGATAACCTCGTGGGGATCGCCTGAATAACTGCCGTTGACGATAGCCCGGACGTCGTCGGTTGTGGTGGATGGCTTCCGTAGGATTGGTCCCATAGTGATCTCTTCAGGCATCCGAGTCTTCAGCTTATGCTTTTTTTTCTATTATTTCCATTTTTCCCAGTTTTACCAATGTGCTGACAGCACCGGACAAGACGTGTCTTCTGTCCGAGGCCGGGCACCCCACCAGCCAGTGACACTTTTGCCACGGCCGCTGATGCGGCCGTTTTTGTTTTGGGCATACTGGTTTTCGATCGCAACCGGAGACCGCCTTGACCCTTGCCGTTATTGCCAGCCGTACCCTCAGCGGCCTGCATGCCCATGCGGTGCGGGTCGAGACGCACCTGGGGCCGGGCCTGCCCAGTTTCAACGTGGTGGGGCTGCCCGATACCGAGGTACGTGAAAGCCGCGAGCGCGTGCGGGCGGCCATCATCAACAGCGGCTTCAATTTTCCCGCGGGTCGCATCACCGTGAACCTGTCGCCGGCCGATCTGCCCAAGGAATCGGGTCGTTTTGACCTGCCGATTGCGCTGGGGCTGCTGCTGGCCACCGGGCAGCTGGCGGCGCCCGCCACGGACGCCGCGGGCGGGCAGGCAGGCCCCGCGCCCGATCCCTTGCTGGCGGGTCTGGTGCTGGCGGGCGAATTGTCGCTGACCGGGGCGTTGGTGCCTGTCGCCGCGGCCCTGGTGATCGCGTTGAGCGTGGCGCAGGATTCGCCAGGTGCCACCTTGATCCTGCCTGCCGGCAGTGCCGAGCAGGCAGCCTGGGTTGAAGGCCTGCGGGTCTTGTCGGCCCGCACGTTGGCGGACGTGGCTGCCCATGTTGCCGGGCATGGCCGGCTGCCTGACGCGATTCCGCTGGCGTGGCCGGAAGCGCCGCCGGTGCCGTGCCTGTCCGACCTGCGTGGGCAGCCGGGGGCGCGGCGGGCGCTGGAGGTGGCCGCGGCGGGTGGCCATAGTCTGCTGATGGTCGGACCGCCCGGGGCGGGCAAGAGCATGCTGGCCGCTCGCCTGCCCGGCCTGTTGCCGCCCCTGACGCGCCGGCAGGCGCTCGAGACAGCGGCCATCGCCGCCCTGGCGGGCGTGCCGGATGCCCGGATGGGCACGCCGTCGTTCCGGGCGCCGCATCATTCGGCATCAGCCATGGCGCTGGTGGGAGGGGGCGGGCGGCCGCGCCCCGGCGAAATCAGCCTGGCGCATCATGGCGTCCTGTTCCTGGACGAATTGCCCGAATTCAGTCGGCGGACATTGGAGGCTCTGCGTGAACCGCTGGAAACGGGCAGGGTGATCATCGCCCGCGCCCTGCATACGGCGCAGTTTCCCGCGCGGTTCCAGTTGGTGGCGGCGATGAACCCGTGTCCTTGCGGCTGGCGGGGCCATCCGCGCAGGGCCTGCACCTGCACGCCCGACCAGGTCGCACGCTACACGGGCAAGATATCCGGCCCCTTGCTGGACCGGATCGACCTGCATGTGGCGCTGCCGCCCTCTGATCTGGAATGCATGCAGGGGCCGCCGGGCGAGCCGTCCGAGCCGGTGCGCGAGCGGGTGGCACGCTGTCGCGAGCGCCAGCACGCGCGCCAGGGCAAGCCCAACGCCGGGCTGGCCGGGGCCGAACTGGAATGCCACTGTCCGCTGCAGGCCGATGCCCGTGACTTGCTGCTGCAGGCCATGCGGCGCCTGGCGGGATCGGGGCGGGCCATGCATCGGGCCCTGCGGGTGGCCAGGACGATCGCCGACCTGGACGGGCAGGACATGCTGGGCGCCAGCCATGTCGCCCAGGCGGTGCAGTACCGCCAGCCGGGCGTATGATGGCCCGTTTCCCGCGCTTGGGCGCCCGTTCGGGCGGGTTCCGTCCCCCTGGCGCAGGCGGGGCGCCGCGCCGACCTGCCAATTGGCTCGACAAAACCTGGGAAATCACCATATAATCAAAGGCTTTCCCGGGTCCAGGCTATCTTTTTTGTCTGGCGTGCCGAGAAAAACGTAGTACCCCAAAGCAGTATCTAAGCAGTACCCCCAAGCAGTACCCCCCAAGAAGTGGCAAGAGGTCCTAAAGTTTTGCCGCAATGGTGTAGGTAGCGTGTTCCATCAGGCAGCGATGCCGGGTGCGGACAGACCGCCAACCGCCTTGCGCCAAGCACCTCGCGTCATGTAAATCAACAATCAGTGTTTAGTTTAGGGAATCATCATGCCCAAGATGAAAACCAAGAAAAGCGCCGCAAAGCGCTTTCAGGTTCGCGGCAGCGGATCCATCAAGCGTGGTCAGGCGTTCAAGCGTCACATCCTGACCAAGAAGACCACCAAGAACAAGCGCCAGCTGCGCGGTTCGGCTGCGGTCCATGAAACCAACGTGGCCTCCGTCAAGGCCATGATGCCTTTCGCTTGATTCTCACGGAGATCTACTATGCCTCGCGTCAAACGCGGCGTCACTGCCCGCGCACGTCACAAGAAAGTCATTTCCGCCGCCAAGGGTTACCGTGGCCGCCGCGGTAATGTGTTCCGTATTGCCAAGCAAGCCGTCATGCGCGCTGGCCAATACGCCTACCGCGACCGTCGTAACAAGAAGCGCACGTTCCGCGCGCTGTGGATCACGCGTATCAACGCCGCCGTCCGCGAACACGGCGTCAGCTACAGCGTGTTCATCGCTGGCCTGAAGAAGGCTGCCATCGAACTCGACCGCAAGGTCCTGGCCGATCTGGCCGTGCGCGACAAGGCCGGCTTTGCCGCCATCGTGCAGCAAGCCAAGGCTGCCTTGGCTGCCTGATCGCGCGCTTTAACTCATCGCGCATCGCTGCAAACGGGGCTGTAATGGCCCCGTTTGCGTTTTGAAGGCTGGATTTCATGACTCAATCGGTTGACGACCTGGTTTCCCAGGCGCAAGAACGCTTCGCCGCGGCCACGGACGCCGCCGCGCTCGAAAATGCAAAGGCCCGCTTCCTGGGCAAGGATGGCGCGCTGACGGTGCTGCTCAAAGGCTTGGGCAAGCTCGATCCCGAGCAGAAGCGCGACATGGGCGCCCGGATCAATCAGGCCAAGCAAAAGGTCGAAGAGCTCCTGAACTTGCGCCGCGCCGCGTTGGCGCAGGCCGAACTGGACGCCCGACTGGCTTCCGAAACCATTGACGTATCGCTTCCGGGCCGCGGCCGCGTGCCGGGCGGCATCCATCCGGTGATCCGGACCTGGGAACGCGTCGAAGAAATCTTCCGCTCCATAGGCTTCGATGTGGCCGACGGCCCCGAAGTGGAAAACGACTGGACCAATTTCACCGCGCTGAACAACCCGCTGGACCATCCGGCGCGTTCGATGCAGGACACGTTCTACGTCGACATGAAAGACGCTGACGGCCTGCCGCTGTTGCTGCGCACGCATACCAGCCCCATGCAGGTGCGTTACGCCCGCATGCACAAGCCGCCCATCAAGGTCATTGCGCCGGGGCGCACCTATCGCGTCGACAGCGACGCCACGCACTCGCCCATGTTCCACCAGGTGGAAGGGCTCTGGATCGCCGAAGACATTTCGTTCGCCGACCTGAAGGGCGTGTACACCGATTTCCTGCGTTGCTTCTTCGAAAGCGACGACCTCGTCGTGCGTTTCCGCCCGTCGTTCTTCCCGTTCACCGAACCGTCCGCCGAAATCGACATGATGTTCACGTCGGGGCCCAATCGTGGCCGCTGGCTGGAGATCTCCGGTTCGGGCCAGGTGCATCCCCAAGTGGTGCGCAACTTCGGTCTGGACCCCGAGCGCTACATCGGTTTTGCCTTCGGTTCCGGCCTTGAGCGCCTGACGATGCTGCGCTATGGCGTCAACGACCTGCGCCAGTTCTACGAAGGCGATTTGCGCTTCCTGCGCCAGTTCAACGAATAAAGACGGCTGATCATGCAATTTCCCGAATCCTGGCTGCGTACGCTGGTCAATCCCCCGATCGCAACCGACGAACTCGCGCACCGGCTCACCATGGCCGGCCTGGAAGTCGAAGACACCGTGCCGGCCGCGCCCGCGTTCAGCGGCGTGGTGGTGGGCCACATCGTCGAGATCGCTCCGCATCCCGATGCCGACAAGCTGCGTGTCTGCCAAGTGGACGACGGCTCGGGCACGCTGCTGACGATCGTCTGCGGCGCGCCCAACGCCGCCGCCGGCCTGAAGGTGCCGCTGGCCCGCGTGGGCGCGGAACTGCCTGGCGGCATGAAGATCGGCGTGGCCAAGATGCGCGGCGTGCAATCGTCGGGCATGCTGTGCTCGGCCCGCGAACTGGGCCTGTCGCAAGACCACGGCGGCCTCCTGGAGTTGCCCGCCGACTTCGTGCCGGGCCAGTCGATCCGCGAAGCGCTGGACCTGGACGACACCCTCTTCACGCTGAAGATGACGCCGAACCGTGCCGACTGCCTGTCGATCCTGGGTGTGGCGCGCGAAGTCGCCGCCCTGACCGGCGCGCCGCTGTCGGTGCCCACGGCCAAGGCCGTGCCGGTGACGCTGGACGAAGTGCTGCCCGTCAAGGTCGAAGCCCCTGATCTGTGCGGCCGTTTCGGCGGCCGCGTGATCCGCGGCGTGAATGCGCGCGCAGAGACTCCGGAATGGATGAAGACGCGCCTTGAGCGCGCCGGTCAGCGTTCGGTGTCTGTGCTGGTCGACATCTCCAACTACGTCATGCTGGAACTGGGCCGCCCCTCCCACGTGTTCGACCTGGACAAGATCCATGGCGACCTGTCGGTGCGTTGGGCCCGCGAAGGCGAGACCCTTGAATTGCTGAACGGCCAGACCGTCACGCTGGACCCCAAGGTCGGTGTGGTGGTGGCGGGCGACCAGGTCGAAAGCCTGGCCGGCATCATGGGCGGCGAAGCCACGTCGGTCACGCTGGACACGACCAACATCTATCTGGAAGCCGCATTCTGGTGGCCGCAATCGCTGGCCGGCCGCGCGCGCCGCTTCAAGTTCAGCTCTGAAGCCAGCCACCGCGGCGAGCGCGGCGTGGACTACGCCACGATCCCGCAGCACATTGAATTCATCACGCGCCTGATCGTCGACATCTGCGGCGGCCAGGCCGGTCCGCTGGACGACCAGATCGTCAACCTGCCCAAGCGCGAGCCGGTGCGCATGCGCCTGGCGCGTTGCCACCGCGTGCTGGGCGTGCCCGTCACGCAAGCCGACGTGGCCAAGATCTTCAACAGCCTGGGCCTGGAATTCACGGTCGAAGGCGATGATTTCATCGTCACGCCGCCGTCGTACCGTTTCGACCTGGTAATCGAAGAAGACCTGATCGAGGAAGTGGCTCGCATCTACGGCTTCGAGAACATTCCCACCGTGCCGCCGATGGCGCGCGCCAAGATGTTCTCGCAGCCCGAAGTGCGCCGCGGCGCCCACGCGCTGCGCCGCCTGGCTGCCGCTCAGGACTACCAGGAAGTCGTGAACTACAGCTTCGTCGAAGCCGACTGGGAACGCGACTACGCGGGCAACGACACGCCGGTCAAGCTGGTCAACCCCATCGCCAGCCACTTGTCGGTGATGCGTTCCAGCCTGATCGCCAGCCTGGTCGCCAACATCCGCCACAACGCCAACCGCAAGCAGACGCGCGTGCGCCTGTTCGAGCTGGGCCGCGTTTTCGTGCGCGATGCCTCGGCCGAGGATGGCCCGCTGGCCGTGGCCGGCGTGCGCCAGCCCCTGAAGCTGGCCGGCGCCGCGTGGGGCCCGGTGGTCGAAGAACAATGGGGCGTGCCCACGCGCCAGGTGGACTTCTACGACGTGAAGACGGATGTGCAGGCGCTGTTCGGCGCGCGCGGCAGCCGTCTGCGCTTCGAGGCCGCGGCCTACCCGGCACTGCATCCGGGCCGCAGCGCCCGCATCGAACTGGACGGCCAGCAGGTCGGCTGGATCGGTGAATTGCACCCGCGTCTGGCCCAGCAAGCCGATCTGGCGCACGCGCCGGTCGTGTTCGAAGTCGACGTGGCTGCGCTCTCCGAAGGCGAATTGCCGCAGGTACGAGAGCTGTCGCGCCAGCCCGTGGTGGTGCGCGATCTGGCCCTGTGGGTCGATGCCCCCGTCACCGCGCAATCGATGCTGGACACCGTGGCCGCCGCCGTCAAGGCCGATCCGCAACTGGCGGTGGTACAGGACGTGCGCCTGTTCGACGTGTGGCGCGAGAAGGCCCAGGGCGACCAGCCCGTGGCCGAAAAAAGCCTTGCGTTCCGTTTCTGGCTACAGGACACTGAAGTCACACTGGACGAAGCCCGGGTGGCCGATTGCCTGGCACGCATCAAAGACGCTTTGGTCAGTGCCCACGGCGCGCGCCAGCGTGCTTGAACCATGGGGAACAGTATGCTTGCCGAGCCGCGCACCCTGACCAAGGCCGAGCTGGCCGAACTGCTCTTTGAGCGGGTCGGCCTGAACAAACGCGAAGCCAAGGACATCGTCGACACGTTCTTCGAGGAAATCCGCGACGCCTTGGCGCGCGGAGATTCCGTCAAGCTTTCGGGCTTCGGAAACTTCCAGGTGCGCGACAAGCCGCCGCGCCCTGGCCGCAATCCCAAGACCGGCGAGACCATACCCATCGCCGCCCGCCGCGTGGTCACGTTCCACGCCAGCCAGAAACTCAAGAGCGTGGTCGAGCAGGCCACTCCCACGGCGCCCGACGCCGAGGAGTGATACGCTTTGTCGGTAATTGTTATCGGCACTCGACTTCCGCGCGGCATAAAATTCTCTTATGACACGTACTGAATCCACCGTAACCCTACCGCCCATTCCCGCCAAGCGCTATTTCACCATCGGTGAAGTCAGCGACCTGTGTGGCGTCAAGCCTCATGTCTTGCGGTACTGGGAACAGGAATTCACGCAGCTCAAGCCGGTCAAGCGGCGCGGCAATCGCCGCTACTATCAGCACCACGAAGTGCTGCTGATCCGCCGCATCCGGTCGTTGCTGTATGAGCAAGGCTTCACCATCAGCGGCGCGCGCAATCGCCTGGGCGATGCGCGCGACACGCCGCACGATCAGGACGCCGCCGTGCGTCTGACCGGCGCCGAGATGCAGGCCCTGCGCAACGAACTGGGCAACGTGTCGACAATGCTGGGCGAAGCGCTGGGCACGCCGGCCGCAAGCGCCAGCAGCACTGCACAGGCTTGATGCGCGGCGCGCATCAAGCAAGCGCGAACTTTTTTCAAGCACGACTTCTGGACCCTTGCGTCTTGTGCGCGAGACCTGCAGGCAGGTGATGCAGGCATCGCGCAGGGGACGCAAATTTTTTTGAGTATTCAGCACTTTTTTTGCACCAATGCGTGCAAACAATTTTTTGTTCTGCTATACTCTTTTTCTTTCGGGGCGTAGCGCAGCCTGGTAGCGCACTTGCATGGGGTGCAAGGGGTCGCGAGTTCGAATCCCGCCGTCCCGACCAGCAATACCCTAAGGGGGTTAGTGATGAAAATCACTAACCCCCTTTCTCATTTGTGCGTACTTTTTTGCGCGCCTTTCACGCCTGTTTTGCGCCTGCCTGTACAGGTTTCGGGTAGAACCGCAGCCCTCACCGCAAGCATGCCTGCGATTCGTAGCGGTGCGTCGTGACTTTCAACGCACCGGGTTCGAAGCAAGCGCCAACGCCGCCAGCGATTTCAAGATCAGCGCGGTGACTCCCCAGATATCGTGTTGCTGTTCGGCCCAATACCAGGCGCCGGCGCGTTCGCCGTCGACGTACTGACGAAGCAGATCCGGGTTGAGTAGCGCGTCGAACGGGAACTCGAAGATCGATTCGACTTCCGCCGGGGATACTTCCCAGCGCGCACTTTCCGAGGTGATGCCGACGACCGGAAAAATGGCGTGGTTGCGCTTGCGGGTCTTGTGCAGCGGCAGGCAGCCGATCAAGCGCACAGCGTTGGGAGCCAGGCGGATTTCTTCGAAGGTTTCGCGCAGGGCGGTGGCGCCCACAGTGCTGTCGGCCGCCTCGGGGCGACCGCCCGGAAAGCTGACGTGCGATGAGTATTCACTGAGACCTGACGAACGTTGCGTGAGCAGGATTGTCGGCTCGGGCCGCGGCACGATGGCGACCAGGACGGCCGAGAATTTCCATTGGCCGTCGTTGTCGGGGAAGTGCTGCCGGGCGGCGGGCCAGTCGATCGACGGGGGAATCTGGAAGCTCTCCACGCCGCGCATGATGGATTGCAGGGGCGCTTGCATGGATGCCGCATCAGTCGCGTCCGATGCATGCGACATGTTGTATTTCACGCCATCTTTATCGGTTCCCATGCATTTCCTCTTGTTGACCGCTGCGACCCGTGGCGCCACGCTCGTGTACGTTTTGCAGGGCGCTGGGCTGTGACGTTCGAAGGGGTTTGCGACACCCACTGATTTCCTTGATTCGACTTGTTGTGCACCATGGATTCCAGCGGCCTCAATGGTGGAGCTGCCTTGAAACGGTGAAAGCAAATGGCGAAAAACCCGTCTGCGGTGTGTTCTAACCCAGGCTGCGACATGTGGTTTCGCCGAAGGAAAAAAGAATGGCGAATCAAATAAATATAGTGGATTTTGGCGCGGACCCCACTGGCACTGCGGACAGCTTTCCAGCCATCATGGCTGCGATTGCGCAGGCGAATCAATCGGGCGGCGGTACGGTTCATTTCGGCCGTGGCGTGTTCCGCATCAGCCAGTCAATCGTGGTCGGCGACGGGTCGGATGCGCAAGTGTCCACGCGCGATCACCGAATCCGTCTGGTGGGCGAAGGCTTTGGCAGTCATGACGGCCAGGATTTCGTGCAGCAGCGGGGCGCCACCGAGATTCTCTATGACGGTCCCGCCGATCGCGAGGTGGCGGTGGTCACGCTGGCGGGTCCATTGCATGCGGTCGGCATCGAGCACATGATGCTCAACTGCAATGGCAAGGCTGGTATGGGATTGCTCGTGAATCATGTGGCGGATGGCCTGTTCACGGCTGTCATGAGCAAAGCCTATACGAGGACAGCCTACGTCCTGACGACGCGATCGCAGTTTCCACCTGCCTGCACCTACGGGTGCGGCAACAACGTTTTTCTCCACTGCTACGGCGTGCAGCCCGCGCACGCCGATGCCCAGGGGATCATGCTCACTTCCGGGGTGTCCAGCACGAAATCGTTGACGGGCCAGCCGGACGCGGCCAACAATGATTTCATCGGCGGCATCTTCTTCTATGGGGGTTCCGCGCTGTCGAGCGGGATCTATCTGAATGGCGCAGACAACAACACCTTCCAGGGCTTGCAATTGATTCCGGCGGCATGGCCGTCATACGGATGGGCCGTCTTTTTCCAACCTTGGTTGGGGGACACCCGCTTTCCGATGGAGAACGTGTTCCACAGCCTGGGGGCGACGAACCCCATCGGCGGCATGTCGGGATCGCTGGGCAATACGTTCACCATTTTCCAGGAAGGCGACGGGGCGCCGTTGCCAGTGATGCCCTATATCAACGTGCTCTCCCATTCCGGCGTGGAAGTCGTCCAGGGCAAGCGCGTGTGGCGAACGCGGGATATCGTCCAACAGACCTTGGCCGGCATTGCTGTCGATACCACGAGCGTCGCTTATGTGCCGGTGGCACCCCTGACCGTGGCGCTGGCCAACGTGAAGCCGGGAGCCAGGCTGCGTGCGAGGTTTTCTGGCCGCGTGGGCAAGATCGGATCGGGGACCGGGAAGTTCATACTCGCACTGAATGGTGTTCCGCTTGAAAGCTCGATCCGCGAGGTGCCTTTCAATCTGTACCTGCAAGCGACCGCATCGGATGCGCTGTTCGATGCACCGGCCGGGGGCAGTTATACGGTGAGTCTTATGTTCGCGAGCAATGACGGGAACACTGCGCGAATCACCGATGGCTCGCTGGTCGTGGAAGAGCTTTTCTGAAGCGAGACGTCGGTCGCACAGGCCGAGGTGTTTTTGCTGTCTTGGCGCGAGCAGGAGCGCAGAGCGGGTCAGTCGATGATCTCTGCGCAGGCGTCGGTCGGCGCCGCGGCGACGTCGCCGACGACCGGGACAATCTTGATGACGGCGGAGGTGATCCGGCAGGGGGCGGCCGCCAGGCCACAGCCTGAGGCAATCAGGCACAACGTAGAAACCAGGATCCACTTCATCGAATTCGCTTGGAAAGGAATGGCGGCCATGGCCGCCGTTTCGCCCGTCGGGCGCAGTCCTGGGATTCTGGGTGAGGCGCGCAGAGACTCTTTTGCGCAAATGATGTGGGAGTGTGAATATCTGTGCAGTCGGCCGTACCAGATGTAACGGTGCGCCAGACAGCTGCCGGGGCGTTCACAGGGTGCGGGTTCGGCGGCGGGGGGCCGGACGTGCGCGATCCGCTTGAGGAAGAGGCCGGGGGCAAGGGTTGTGCACGCATTGACGCGCGGCAGGGCTTATGGGATTGTCCAACCCCCAACGGCGCGCTGCCTGGCTGCGGCGCCGGCTTGCCGCAGCATACGCTGCGGTGTCACGCTTTACGGAGCATCCATGGTTACCTGCTATCTGCGTTACGTGATCGACCCCAGCCGCCTCAAGGATTTCGAGGCCTACGGCAAGATGTGGATTCCGCTGGTGGAGAAGTTCGGCGGCAAGCACCACGGCTATTTCCTGCCGTCCGAAGGCGCCAACAATATCGCGCTGGCCATGTTCACGTTTCCGAGCCTGGCGGAATACGAACGCTACCGCCAGCAGTCGATGGACGACGCGGCGTGCCAGGCGGCCTTCAAGTTTGCCGAGGACACGCGCTGCATCCTGAGCTACGAACGCAGTTTCTTCCGGCCGGTATTTGAATGAGCCTTGGGGGCGGGGCCGGCGGCCCGCGCGTGATGGCCTGAGTTCAGGGCGACGGGGCTGTTATGGCCTGATTCGTTCCGCTCTGTGCCTGTCGCACCGATCAGGCGGGCCGCATAATTGCTGGTGTTCATTCCCCTGATGCAAGGACCCCCATGCGCTACCGCTACGTCACCGCCGATGTGTTCACCGCCCACGCCTACCAGGGCAATCCGCTGGCGGTGGTGCTGGGCGCCGAGGGTCTGGATACCGCGCAGATGCAGCGCATTGCGCGGGAATTCAATTACACGGAAACCAGCTTCGTGCTGGCGCCGCGCGATGCCGCGCATACGGCATGGGTACGCATTTTCACGCCCGACCGCGAGGTGCCGTTCGCCGGCCATCCCAATGTGGGAACGGCGGTGGTGCTGGCGCGCGAGATGATCGCGGCGGGTCGCCCGGCGCCGGCGCGCTTCGAATTCGAGGAAGAAGCGGGCCTGGTGCGCATGGCATTGCAGTACGACGAGGCTGGCCGTTTGCTGGGTGCCGAATTGGCCGCGCCGCAGCCCTTGACGCGGGGCAGCCAGGCGTCGGCCGAAGCCGCCGCGCGCGCGCTGCGGCTGCAACCCGCCGATATCGAACTGGCCGAGCATGCGCCCCAGGTGGCGTCCGTGGGCCTGTCTTTCCTGGTGGTGCAATTGGCCAGCCGCGATGCGCTGCGCCGCGCGGCGCCAGACCCGGCCGGCTATGCCGCGTTGATGCCGCTGGACGGGGCGCGCTCGATCTACGCCTACACCACCGACGCGAGCGGCGATACAGCGCAGGGGCCGACGGATATCCAGGCGCGCATGTTCACCGGACGCATGACGGAGGATCCCGCCACGGGCAGCGCGACGGGGGCTGCGACCGCGTTGCGGGCCGCCTTGCGCGGCGCGGGCGAACTGCGGTTGCGGGTGGGGCAGGGTGTGGACATGGGGCGGGCCAGCCTGCTGTTGGCGCAGGCCGAGGTTCGCGCCGACGGCGTCTGGGCGGGCGTGGCCGGGCAGGCCGTGGTGGTGATGGAAGGCACGTTGCCGGTGCCGATGATGGATTGACCCGCCAGCGCCGGCTGGGGTTTCGTGAGGGCTTGCTGCGACGCACAATCTTCAAGTATGCTGGCCGCCATGCCTATCGCCCATTTCGCCCCGCCGGCCTTGCCGGCCCGGGCAGACAACCGACGAATCACTCGACGCCTGCGTTGAGTGGCAAGCCGTGTTCAAGCGCCGGATTTCCGGCGCTCCCACCAGAAGGCCACGATACCCCTCGTGGCCTTTTTGTTTGCGCGGCATGCGCGACCTGTTTTCCAGCCATCGAGGCGTAGCGCCCGGCCTTCGTTTTTCCTGCAAAGAGGAACGAAGCATGACGCACCCTGAACTGGCCATCCGGCCTTTCCACCCGTCCGACGAAGCCGCCGTGATCGGGCTATGGACCGCCTGCGGGCTGACGCGGCCGTGGAATGATCCGCGCAAGGACGTGGCCCGCAAGCTGACCGTGCAGTCCGACCTGTTCCTGGTCGGCGAAGCGGACGGCGAGATCGTGGGCACCTTGATGGGCGGGTATGACGGCCACCGTGGCTGGATCAATTACCTGGCGGTGTCGCCGGCGCATCAGCGCCGCGGCTATGCGTCGGTGCTGATGCGGGCAGTGGAACGCAAGCTGCTGGAAAAAGGCTGCCCCAAGATCAACCTGCTGATCCGCTCGGGCAACGAGGCGGTGCGGGATTTCTATGCCAGCCTGGGGTTCGAGCAGGATCAGGTGATCAGCCTGGGCAAGCGCCTGATCCCGGATCTGTGAGGTCGTGGCGTGGCCACTCGGCGAGGCGCCCGGTGTCAGTCACGCACGGACGCGCGTGATCTGACGGGTTCCGGCGGCAGGCGCCACGCGGGCGGCGCAGGGTCGAAAAACCCCCAGGGTTGCCAGGGGACGTCTGCCGCATCCTGCGGCCGCGTCCACAGCCCCCATTCGGGCGGATCCGGAAAGCCGTGCCAGACCAGCTGGATCAGCAGCCAGTGCTCGCCCTGCACGGTGGCGTGGCAGACGGCATCGGCCGAGATGAGTTCGTCTCGCGTCAAGCCGAACAGGCCGGCCGGCGGCAAGTCGTCGTAGGCGATGCGCTGCCAGTCGACGGGCACGCCCGCCCGGGCTTCGAAGCCCTGCCGCTGAAGGCCGGCGGCAGGGTCGTTCAAGTCCCAGGGATGGGGCTCCCACATTTACATGGGCTCGGTCAGGTAGACGCCTTCGCGGCCGACGATCGGCATGCGGGTCGGCATGAAGATCGTGCAGTGGTCGCACGGTGAGCGGATTTCCTCGCCGGCGTTGATGGCGATGAGTTCGCCTTTGTTGAAGACTTCGAAACCGATGACGGGGCGCACGAAGGCGAAGTCTTCCGACTTGACCATGTGCACTTCCAGCAGGCGGAAGGGCTGGGCGGGCGGGGGCGGGGCGGCCGAGGCGGGCGTATCGATCAGGCCCAGGTGCGCCAGGAAGCGCAGCGTGACGTCGGTGGCCAGGTCGGCCGCCGATTGCGCGAAGTGCTGGCCGCATTCGACCACCAGGGCGCCGCCGCTGTTCGAGGCGGGGTCGCCGTGGCGGCCGTAGTTGAGCACGCCGGTGCCGGGAAAGCGGCCGGCCGGCATCACCAGTTGCACGGCAGGCGCGCCGACGGCGGCGGCCAGCGCGGTGTTGCGGTCGATTTCGGGGTAGACCCAGAAAGGCTGCACGGGGGCGCGGGTGGAATGGATGTCCAGCACATAGTCGGCCGCGTCCAGCACGGGTCGCAATTCACGCGCGCGCCGCAGTTCGGGGCTTTGCTCGGCGCCGTCCAGCCATTCGGGCGACCAGATGCGATTCAGGTTGTGAACCAGTTGCCGGTTTTCGTAGGGGTTGTCGATGTCGAAGGCTTCATAGGCTTCGATGTTGGCGAAGCTGACGGTGAGCGTGCCGATCTTGGGACGCACGCCGGTATCGAGCAGATGGGTGGCCGCGACCATGCCACAGATTTCGTTGCCGTGGGTCAAGGCGTTGATGAGCACGTGCGGGCCGGGCTTGCCCGATTCGAAGCGGTGCACGTAGTCGATGCCGGTGTTGCCCTGGCGGTAGGCGGACAGGTCGCGCGGCAGGACTTCCAGCGGCGCGGTGTCGGGGGCGAAAGCGGGATTGGACATTGTGGAGGGGGCCTATTCGGGGCGGATGCCGGCGCGGTCGACCAGGTCTTTGTACAAGGCCAGGCGTTGCGACATCATGGTGGTGAATGCTTGGGGCGTCTGCAATTCAGGGGGCAGGGCGCCGCTTTTTTCCAGCGATTGCGCGGTGGCGGGTTCGCGGGCTGCGGTCTGGACGGCGGCCAGCAGCTTTTGCACGATCTCGGGCGGCGTGCCGGCGGGCGCGGCCAGTCCGATCCAGGACATCGAGTTAAGCACGGGATAACCGAGTTCGGCAAAAGTGGGAATGTCCGGTAGCGAGTCCAGGCGATTGGGCGCGGCCACGGCGAGCGCGCGCATCTTGCCCGTCTGGATGTGCGGCAGGAAAGGCGCAAGGTTGTCCAGCGCGAACTGGGCTTCGTTGGCCAGCAAGGCATTCAAGAGTGGCGCGCCGCCGCGATAGGGCACGTGCACGGCCTTGACCTGCACGGTGTGCTTGAGCAGTTCGGCATTGAGCTGGCCCATGCTGCCCACGCCGGCGGTGGCGAAGTGCACGTCGTCGGGGTGCGCCTTCAGGTAGGCGACGAATTGCGCGAAGGTCTTGACGGGCAGTTCGGCGCTGGTCACCAGCACGTTGGGGGTGCGCGCCAGTTGCGAGATCGAGGCGAAGTCCTTGATCGGGTCGTAACCGAGGTTGGGGTGCATGATGGGGTTGGCCAGGTGCGAGCTTTGCGACGAGGCGACCAACGTGTAGCCGTCGGGCTTGGCGCGCGCCACGCGTTGGCTGCCGATGGCGCCGCCGGCGCCGTCGCGGTTCTCGACGACGAGGGTCACGCCCAGTACCTTGCCGAGCGCTTCGGCGTAGAGGCGGCCGACCAGGTCGACGGAGCCGCCGGCAGGAAAAGGCACCACCAGGCTGATGGGGCGCGAGGGATACGTGTCGGCGCGCGCGGCCAGCGGCAGCAGGGCGGCGCCCATGCCGGCCATGAGCAGGGTGCGGCGGCCTGGCGACGGCGCCTGGGATCGATGCGTCATGAAGCTCTCTTGTAGTGACGGACGGTTCAGTCTATTCTGCAATGAAAATTGCAGAGTGGAATATAGTCTGCAATGAACGTTGTTGAATTTGGGGTTATCACCTAGCCGCGCCGCGGCGGGCGCATGGCTCCGCGTCATGGAGTTCGCCCGCATCGTGAACCTGCACCAACGCATCGCTGCCTACGACAAGAAGCTGACCAAGACCGAACGACTGGTGGTCCAGGATATGCAGTCGCGCTATCCGCAGGGCCTGTTGGAATCGGCCACGGCCCTGGCCCGCAAGGTCGGCACCAGCGCGTCCACGGTCGTGCGCCTGTTGGCCAAGCTGGGCTATGACAGCTATGCACAGGCGCAGATGCAGGCGCGCGCCGAGGTGACGGCGATGTTGGCCTCGCCAGGCGAACGGGCGGATGCGGTCAGTGTCGACAATCCGTCGGCCCAGGCATGCCTGCAGAATGCGTTGCTGCACGACCAGCACAACCTGGAAGCCACGTTTGCCGCCATCGATGTGGCGGGGTTCGAAGCGGCCGTGCGCGCATTGACCCAGCGCAAGGCGCGGGTGCATGTGCTGGGCCTGCGCCAGGCCGCGCCGCTGGCCAGCCACATGGCGCTGTATCTGAACCTGTGCATGCCGGGTGTAAAGGCCATGACCGCCTCGGGCCCGCTGTTCCTCGAAGACCAACTGCTGTGGCTGGATGAGCAGGATGTGCTGCTGGCCTTTACGTTCCGCCGCTATTCCGTGGCCGCGGCCAATGCCGTGAAGGTGTTTCGCGAGCGGGGGGGCAAGGTGGTGCTGATCACCGATTCGGCCGCCGCCCCGGCCGCCGCGTTTGCGCAGCACGTGCTGCTGGCCCGCACCTCCAGCGCATCGCCGTTCGATTCCTATGTGGCGGCCATGTCGATCTGCAATGCGCTCTTGGCAGCCGTGGCATTGCGCCGTAAAAAGGAACTGGCAGCAACGCTTGAACGGGGCGAGGCCTTGTGGGATTCGCAGTGGATCCATCCGCCCGCGCGTTGACCCGAAATCGGCCCGATTTCGGCCTGATTTCGGACCTGTCCAGATGCGTCGGCACTAGCTGTTCTAGTGCTGTTTGACTGCTGAAAAACACGGCTTTTCAAGCCGTTTTTTTTTTGGCATATTGCGGCCGGACAAGCAGATTTCAGGAGTGCGGGAATGGACTTGTGGCCGCAGCGTCACATCGACGGCTTCGAGGTTAAGTGTGAAGTGGTCAGCCTGGATGCGGGCGTCCTGGCGATCGAGATCGCCGTGTCCCGTCCGGGCGATGCGGACTTCCAGCAGCGCTGGTCCCTGCCGCGGTTCGTGACCTTTGCCGACGAAGGCGTGGCCCGGCGCCATGCGGAACTGGTGTTGTCCGGCATCGTGTCGGTCGACCCCGCGACCGGCGAACCTCGCTACGGCATTCTTTGATGCCGCACGGCCGCCAGCGCGGCCGGATACGGGGCAGTTTGCGCACCGTATCCAGAAGCGGCGTGCCCTACCAAATGTTGCGGGGCACTCCTGTACCGCATTGGCCTGCAATATATGCCGTCTGTGGTTCGGAACGGGTTCTGGCTGGGGGCAGTGTAGTTTTTGTTTCGTTTATCACAACATGTGCCTTGTGCCTTGGCCAGGGGCCGGTAGAGTGGTTATTGGATGACAACAACAAGGAGAGTTCCATGTTCGACACTTTTCCTCGCTTGCGCCGCGCTGGCATGGCTGCCGCGGCGATCGGCGTAGCCGGCCTGCTGTTTGCCGGTTGCACCACCACCACGCCCAAGTCGGCCGCTTCGGCGACCGAGCAGCGGCAGTCGATCAACAGCGCGGCCAACGCATCGTTGGGCAAGCTGTACGAAGCCGCGCCCCAATCCAAGGAATTGATCGCGCGCGCCAAGGGCGTGCTGATTTTCCCTGACGTGCTGAGCGGCAGCTTCTTCATCGGTGCCCAGCACGGCAAGGGTGTGCTGCGTGTGGGCGGCGCCAATGCCGGCTACTACAGCACCACGGCAGGCTCGATCGGCTTCCAGGCCGGCGCGCAGTCCAAGGCGATGTTCGTGCTGTTCATGACGGACGACGCCTTGAACAAGTTCCGCAACAGCAACGGCTGGACGGTGGGTGCCGACGCCACGGTCGCCGTGGTCAACATCGGCGCCAATGGCCGCATCGATACCAACACGGCGCAACAGCCGATCGTGGGCTTCGTGCTGAACAACGGCGGCCTGATGGCGGGCGTGTCGCTGGAAGGCACCAAGATCTCGAAGATCGATATGTAAGGGGTATCAGGCCCCCTCGGGATTCGCGTCCCATGCAAAACGCCGCGGTGGGTCATTCACCGCGGCGTTTCTTTTTGGGTTGCGTGAGCGCGAATCAGCGCAGGATGTCGTCGCCGTGGTTGCGGACCGCGCTTTCGCGTTCGATTTCAGCGGCTTCGATTTTTGGGTCCAGCCCGCGCCAACGCAGGATATGGCCGCGTTCTTCGGCGGGTTCCCAGCCCAGGATGCCGTAGCGTGTGATTTCGGTTTCGCCGGTGTCGAACGCCACTTCAAAGTAGCCCTGACGATCGGGTAGCGTGCTGCCGGGGAACCATTCGGTTTCAGGCATGGTGTGCTCCTTGCTAAGCGATGGAGGGGGCGCCGCCGCCGGCTCAATGCGGCAGCGGACGTTTTCATTGTGGGCTTGCCGGCGCGATACCGCAAGCGCGCATCAGGCCAGCGGCACCGCCGTGGTGTAGAGCACCTGCTTGAGCGCGAAGCTGGAGCGAATGCTGGCCACGCCGGGAATGCGCGTGATGTGTTCGACGATCAGGCGTTCGAGCGCATCGACATCGGGCACCAGCGCGCGAATCAGGTAGTCGGCATCGCCCGACATCAGGTAGCACTCCATGATTTCGGGCAGCACGGCGATTTCGCGTTCGAACACGTCCAGCGCGGCCTTGCGTTGCTTGTCCAGCGAGATCTGGATGAACACGTTGACCTTCAGGCCCAGTTTGCGGGCATTGAGCAGCGTGACTCGGCGATCGATCAGGCCTTCGGTTTCCAGGCGCCGCACGCGCGCCAGGCAGGGCGAGGCCGAGAGATTGACGCGCGCGGCCAGCTCGACGTTGGTCAGGCGGGCGTCGCGCTGGAGTTCATTGAGAATGCGGATGTCGGTGGCATCCAGGTTGATGTCCGGCATAAGTCACCTGTGGTATCGAGGTAGGCAGTTCATTTGTGCCGAGTATGCATGGAATAGCGGTGAATTGAGGTGAAATATGCTGGGGTTTACCCTATAGACTGTTCCTTTCTTTGGCCAATCGGCCAATGTACGGAATATTCAAGCGGTAGATGTAGCTGTGAGCCACGAGAGCACGTTGCGCAAGTTGTTGCCCCTGGCGGGGGCGGTCATGATCTGGGGCGGCAATTGGCCCGTGATGAAGCTGGGGCTGGCGCACATGAGCCCGCTGTGGCTGGCGGCCAGCCGGTTTGGCTCGGCTGCGTTGATCAGCGTGGCCGTGCTGGCGATGCTGGGGCGGCTGCGCTTGCCGACGCGCCAGGAATGGCCGTTGGTGGCGGGCGTGGCGTTGCTGCAGATGGGGGCGTTTACGGCGCTTGCGCTGTGGGCCTTGCAATACGTCGCGCCGGGGCGCGCGTCGGTGATCGCGTACGCCACGTCGATCTGGGTGATCCCGCTGTCGTCGCTGGTGCTGAAAGAACGCCTGTCGGCGGCCCAGTGGGGTGCGACGGCGCTGAGCTATGCCGGTATCGGCGTGATCGTCGCGCCGGCATTCAGCCCGTGGCAGGCGCATACCGTGATCGGCCTGGTGATGCTGCTGGGCGCGTCGTTTGCCTGGGCATGCAACATCATCCAGCTGCGCGGCAACCGCCACGTGCGCTTGGGCGCCGACATGATTCCGTGGCAAACCGCGATTGCCACCGTGCCGCTGGCGGCGTTGGCCTGGCTGCGCGATGGGGCGCCGACCTTTCTGGCCGTGCCGGATGCGTGGCCGGTGATTCTGTATACCGGGCCGCTGGCCACGGCGCTGACCTTCATCGTGGTGCTGGGCATGACGCAGAAGCTGCCGCCGGTGGCGACGTCGATTGCCATGCTGTGCGTGCCGGTGATCGGGTTGATCGTGTCGTCGGTGGTGTTTCATGAACGCATTTCGCCCGACCTGGCATTGGGCCTGGGCTTGATCGCCCTGAGCGTGGCCGCTTCGGCCGCGGCCGCGCGCATGAAGCGACCCCTGGCATTGCGGCCGTCATAGCGGCCGCCAGGCCGGGCTGCGCGGGGCGGCATGCTATCGTTGCGGTATTCATTTGAGAGTTACCACGCATGGCATTGCATCGTTTCGAGAAGGGCGAACTGGGTCATTGGCTGCGCATCGTTGCCGACAATTCGGAACCGGGCGCCGTCCAGACCAGCGTGCCCGCGCATGTCGCGCAAGCGCTGCAAACGCTGCGCTGCATCGAGGCCGATGCCGACGGCGCCTGGCGCATCACCGAAAAGGGCAAGCTGTCCCTGCGCATGGAAGAACCCGGCGCCCTGCATTTGCGCTAGCGCCTATGCGCCATCAGCCCTAGGGCATTTGGCCGATCCCGTCCTGCTTCGTCATTTCCCGCTACGTGTTTGTGACGCATCGCTGCGCGCGCGACGCGTCGAATTAGTGCGTTTCTTGCGAACTTTGTCGCGGTATTGCGCGACTTTCAGTCTTATTTGCGCGCTGTACGGGAATCTCCTGAGACGGTTTGTCTGATTTGGCTGCGTCCGGACGTATCGCGGGCGGGTCCGCGCCGGTAAGATGAACTTGCGTGACGTTTTCAGGTCTATTCATTGCGCGGGAATTCTGCAACCCGCTACGTCACGCGTGGTTCACGCGTTTAGGTAACCGACTGGGAGGTAGCACATGCAGCATCGTGACCAGGAAGTACTGATCGACGTTTCCACAGCGGCCATGGATACCGGCGGATATGGCGTATTGCTGACGGTAACGGCTGAGGGCGGCACCGAAGTGGATGCCGCGTTTTCCCACTTGGGCAACTGCGCTTCGTTGGACGAGGCACGAGATCGCGCGGAAATCTTCGCGCAGAACTGGGTCGAGGAAAACATCTTCCGGTAGGGCATGGCAACAAGCCCTTGAAGGAAGCTGAACGGCTGTACCGGTCTGTGTGCGCATGACGCTTCGAATGATGCTTGCACGATGGCGACGTAAATTTAGGTTATCGTCGCTGCTCCCTAACAAGCGGCCCTTATCGGGCATGCGTCGTTCAAAGATGACTGCCGCACAGACCAACTCCGCGCTGGCGGAGCACATCAACGCTTTTCGCGAGCATTTCGACTCCGTCATCCTGCCCCTGTGGATCGGGCCAGGCTTCAATGACGTGCTGGGTCTGCCCTTTGAATCCCTGGATGCGGCCACCGGCCAGCCCTTGCCGGCCGAGCGCTATCGCGCCATGGCCTGCGCGCGCCAACTGTACGGGTATGCCGAGGCGCCCGGTGCCGCGGCCGGTGCGCATGCCGACCGCCTGTTTGCCTCCTTGCGCCACTGGTTTCGCGACGAGTCGCATGGCGGCTGGCGCTACAGCATCGATGCCCAGGGGCGGCCGCTGGACGAAACGCAGGATCTGTACACCCATGCCTTCATCGTCTTTGCGTGCGCGGCGTATTTTCGCCGGTCGCGCAATGCGGACGCGCGCAAGTTGCTGCTGGCCACGGCCGAGACCATCGAGTCGCGTTTCAAGGCAGCCGATTCGCTGTACCACGCTGCGCTGAGTCCGGATTGGGGCCAGGTGCTGCGCGGTCCGGCGCAAAATCCCATGATGCACCTGACCGAGGCCTATCTGGCCGCGGCGCAGGTGGCTGAGCCGGCCCTGTTCGCGCAGCGGCTGCGTGGCCTGGCGCAGGCGATGACGCAGGCTTTCCTGAGCGCCCCGACGCAATGCATTTCGGAGGCGCCGCAAGGGGCGGCCGGCAACCGCATCGAACCGGGGCACCAGTTCGAATGGCTGTCGCTGGTGCGGGGCGCGGCCGAGGTGTTCGACGGGCTGGACCTGGCCGACGCATTGTCGCGCGGGGTGCATTGGGCTCGTGGGCACGGGGTCGATGCTGGCGGCGTGATTGCCGCCCTGGACGAGCGCGGCGCGGTGCTGGACGACACGCGCCGGGTCTGGGCACAGACGGAATACCTGCGGGTGCTGGCGGTGGTGGGCGATCTGCCGGCGTTGACGTCGGCGCTGGCGCATTTCCGGACCCGCTTCCTGCACGCCGGCGGGTGGTACGAATGCCTGGATGGCGCGGGTAAGGTGGTGCGCGCAGACATGCCGTCGACCTCGCCCTACCACCTGGCGACCTGCCTGGCGGCCCTGCCGGCCGTTGTTTAATTGCGCCGTTAACAATTTTTGTCTAATCGGGGACGGGTTTTAATAGAAAAACATTGGTGAAATCCCTTACAATTTGGTAACTATGTTTGTGGGGAAGCATCAATGAGCGTTATGTGCTTGGCTTGCCAACGCATCAATCCCGGGCTTGCGGGCGTTGCACCGCATTCTCATCTGGGGCACCAGGGATTCACCAACCCGACACAGAAGGGCCGCGAGGAAAGCCGCGAAGACCACTTCCGCTGCTTGAGCTGCGGCGCCAAGTGGCTGCGCGAGACGGACAAGTGGGGTGTGGACCTGGGATTCAAGCTGGCCCCTTGAGGGCCGGCGGCGCCCAGGGCGCCTGCGTAGTACAAGTGTCGGGCCCCGCAAGGGGCCCGTTTGTTTTTGTTACGGCATCGCCGCTTCGGGATCCTGGCGAGCGGTGTCGAGCAGCCACTCTCGGAAACAGGCCAGCGCGGGGTGATCGCGCCGCTGGGGCGGGGCGCACAGGTGGTAGCCGCGGGCGATGGTGACGCGCAGGTCGGGAAAGGGCGAGGCCACGTGGCCCGCTTGCAGGTCGTCCTGCACCAGGCAGCGCTGCAGGACGGCGATGCCCATGTCGGCCATGACGGCGCGCACCAGGATGCTGACCTGTTCGAAGCTGCTGGCCAGGGTGATGGCGTCGCGCTGCACGCCGGCCGCGTCGAACCAGCGGGCCCAATTGTCGGGGCCGTTGGCGTGGTAGAGCAGGGGTTCGCCGAGCAGGCCGATGGGGCGGTCCCACAGGCCGGCCGCGCGCCGGGCGGCCAGCCGGGCCGGGCTGCAGATGACGACCATTTCGCGACCGATCACGTAGTCCGCCTGCCAGCCGGGCCATTGTCCGGCCACGCCCGAGAGGATGGCGGCGTCGGGCGTGGCGCCCGAGAAGTCCTCGTTGCGGCGGTAGGTGGCAAACCCCAGCTGGATGTCGGGATGCCGCCGGTGGAAGTCGGGCAGGCGGGGCACCAGCCAGGCACTGGCCAGGGTGGGCACGCTGGCCAGCGTGAGGCGCTGGCGGCGGTTGTCGGCGCGCAGTTCGGCGCTGAGCGCCTCGATGGCCTGTAGCGGCGCCAGGCCCCCTTCGTAGAGCTTGCGGCCGGTGTCGGTGAGCGTCAGGCCATGGGCGTTGCGGCGCATCAGCGGTTGGCCGAAATGCGCTTCGAGGCGGGCGATGGCGCGGCTGACGGCCCCCTGGGTGACGCACAGCTGGTCGGCGGCCAGGGTGAAGCTGCCCAGCCGCGCCGCGGTCATGAAGGCGTGCAGCTCGGACATGGACGGCGAGTGCAGGCGCATGGCGCGGCGGTCCTTGGAACCCGCCAAGCGCGGGTCCTAGCATGAGCATAGGTAATGAAGGCGTGCAATATAGTCGTTTGAAAGGCGATCGTAAAGTTTGGACACTGGCGGCCTCGCAGCACGACCTGCACCTTTTTCGGAGTCGCTCCATGTCCCGCCTTTTCGGCTGTTCCGCGCGCATTGCGCTTGCCGGCGTCTGCGCCGCGCTGTCTTTCGCTGGCACGGCCACCGCCGCCGACTATCCCTCGCGCCCCATCAAGCTGGTGGTGCCGTTTGCCGCGGGCGGCTCGACCGACATCGTGGCGCGCCTGGTGGCCGAATACGCCGGCCGTGACCTGAAGCAGACCATCGTGGTGGAAAACAAGGCCGGCGCGGGCGGCTCGCTGGGCATGGAACAGGTGGCGCGTTCGGTGGCCGACGGCTACACGATAGGCATGGCGACGATGAGCACGCATGGGTCGAACCCGGCCGTGTACCGCAAGATGAACTACGACCCGGTCAAGGATTTCGAGCCGGTGGCCAACGTGCTGGCCGTGCCGAGCATCTTCGCGATCAACCCGAAGCTGCCGGCCAGGAACATGGCCGAGTTCGTGGCGCTGGCCAAGGGTTCGCCGGACAAGTACAGCTTTGCCTCTCCGGGCGTGGGCTCGCTGGGCCACGTGAACATCGAGAATTTCATGATGCTGGCCGGCATCAAGCTGCTGCATGTGCCGTACCGTGGCGCGGGGCCGGCGCTGAACGACGTGATGGGCGGGCAGGTGGACGCCATCACCGACAACCTGTCGTCGACGCTGCCCCAGGTGCTGGGCGGCAAGCTGCGGCCGCTGGCGGTGCTGGGCGCCGAGCGTTCGCCGCTGCTGCCGGACGTGCCGACCTACATCGAGCTGGGCTATCCCGACATGGGCACGGGCGGCTGGTTTGGCCTGGTGGCGCCGGCGGGCACGCCGTCGGCGGTGGTGGAACGCCTGAACCAGGCGGTGCAGGCGGCCATGAAGGACCCGGAATTCCGCAAGAAGGCCGAGGACGTCGGTGGTACGCTGATGCCCACGACGCCGCAGCAATTCAAGGTCCAGATCGAGCAGGCCCTGGCGCGCTACGCCAAGGTCGCGAAGGCCGCCAACATCCAGGCCGATTAAGGCCTGTCAACCCGACCCCCGACGATGACACACGCCGATTTCCATGCCGTTTCCGTGCACGCGCCGACCGCGCCGGCCTTGCCGCTGGTCTGCGATTCGCCGCACAGCGGCGAGCAATATCCCGCCGACTTCAATGCCGCCGCCAGCCTGGCGCAACTGCGCCAGGGCGAAGACACGCACGTGGACGCCCTGTGGTCGGCGGCCCCCGCGCTGGGCGCCACGTTGATCGCGGCGCATTTTCCGCGGGTCTACATCGACCCCAACCGCACGCTGCGCGACCTGGACCCGGAACTGCTGGCCGAACCCTGGCCCGAGCCGCTGGACCCCGGCGAAAAGACGCGCCTGGGCAAGGGGCTGATCTGGCGTCGCATGGACAAGGCCACGCCGATCTACGACCGCAAGCTGACGCTGGCCGAAGTGCGGCATCGCATCCAGGCGTACTACGAGCCTTATCACGCGGCGCTGGCGCGGGCGATTGACACCGCGCAGCGCGATTTCGGCGCGGTCTGGCACCTGAACCTGCATTCGATGCCGAACGACGCCTACGAGCGCCTGGGGCGCCAGAGCGAGCATCCGCTGGCCGACTTCGTGCTGGGCGATCGCGACGGCACCACCTGTGAACCGGAGTTCATTGCGCTGATCGAGACCGAATTGCGCGACCGCGGCTATACGGTGGCGCGCAACGATCCGTACAAGGGCGTGCAATTGATCGCGCAGATCGGCCAGCCGGCGCTGAACCGCCATAGCCTGCAGGTCGAGATTCGCCGTCCGCTGTACATGGACGAGGTGACGCGCGAACGCAATGCGGGCTTTGACAGCCTGCGCGCGGACCTGTCGCAGGTGCTCGAACGGGTGGCGCATTACGTGCGTTCGCGCATGACGGCCATATCGTCGACAAAATAGACGCGCGTGCATATTGCGTGGCGGGGCGGCCCCGGTTGATTCAGATCAACCCGGGGCCGTCTCTTATAAACAATTTCCAGCCCACGAGAACCGTTTGTCCCACTCGGATTGCGTCCTTT
>NZ_JCBANA010000035.1:0-69537 GCF_059760725.1 Achromobacter sp. 1014246743 | reverse complement strand
GCCCCTGCCCAAGCCCGGACTCGCGCCGGATTGGGCAGCGGCAGGCCTTGACGCTCCAGGCGTTGCCCCGCGCAGCGCCCTTTTCGCAGCATTATTGAAGCAGCAGCCTTTCTGAAGCATGCATACCGATTCCCTGCCCCGGCCCCTGCGGTTGCGCTGGGCTGAACGCGGCGCCGGCTGGCTGACCGGCGCGGTCCTGATCGCCCTGGCCGTGCTGGCGCCCGTGCTTACGCTGGTCTGGTGGGCGCTGGGCGGCGACCTGTCGCACTGGCAGCACCTGGCCAACTATGTGCTGCCGCACGCCCTGGCCAACACTGCCCTGCTGCTGGCCGGCGTGGGCGTGCTGGTCACCCTGCTGGGCACCGGCGCCGCCTGGCTGGTGACGGCCTACGAATTCCCGTCACGGCGCGCGCTGACCTGGGCGCTCTTGCTGCCGCTGGCGGTGCCCACCTACATCATCGCTTTCGCCTACCTGGATCTGCTGCACCCGATCGGCCCGATCCAGACCGCCCTGCGCACCCTGCTGGGCTACGACAGCCCGCGCCAGTTCCGGCTGCCGGACCTGCGCTCGATCTACGGCGCCATCTTCGTGCTGGGCTTCGTGCTGTATCCCTACGTGTATCTCAGCACCCGCGTCATGTTCATGACGCAGGCCGCCAGCCTGCTCGAAGCTGCCCGCACGCTGGGCGCCGGCCGCTACGGCGTGTTCTTCCGGGTCGCGCTGCCGCTGGCGCGGCCGGCCATCGTGGTCGGCGTCAGCCTGGCGCTGCTGGAAACGCTGAACGACATCGGCGCCTCGGAATTCCTGGGCGTGCAGACCCTGACCGTGTCGGTCTACACCACCTGGGTCACGCGGTCCGACCTGGCCGGCGCCGCGCAGATCGCGCTGACCATGCTGGCCATCGTGATCGGCCTGATCCTGCTGGAACGCCATGGCCGCAAGCGCCAGCGCTACGCCAATACGCAACGCATGCGGCCCATGCAGCCACGCCGGCTGCGTGGGGCGGCCGCGGCCCTGGCGGTGGTGCTGGGCTGGATCCCGGTGCTGGTCGGCTTTGTCGCGCCGGCCTTGTACCTGGTGGTGGAAACCAGCAAGCGCCTGCACCTGGTGGGCGGCGTGTCGAACCAATTGCTCAACGGCCTGAGCAATACGCTCATCGTGGCCTTCAGCGCGACGATCGTTACCCTGGTCTGCGGGTTGATCGTGGCCTGGGCCGGCCGCACGCTGCGCGAAAGCGCCGGCTTCAACCCGGGCCGCGCCTGCGCCCGCATCGCCAGCCTGGGTTACGCGGTACCCGGCACCGTGCTGGCGATCGGCCTGCTCACGCCCTTTGTCTGGATCGACACCGCCGTGGCCAAGCTCTTCGGCGGCACGGGCCTGTTCCTGATGGGGTCGATGGCCGCGCTGGTATGCGCCTACGCCATCCGCTTTCTGGCCATTTCCACCGGCGCGCTGGAAGCGGGCCTGGCGCGCGTGCCGCCGTCGCTGGAACAGGCCTCGCGGCTGCTGGGCGAGACCTCGGCCGGCACGCTGCGCCGCGTTCACCTGCCGCTGCTGCGCCCGGCCCTGGCCGCCAGCGCGCTGCTGGTGTTCGTGGACGCCATGAAGGAACTGCCGGCCACGCTGCTCTTGCGGCCGATGAATTTCGACACCCTCGCCACCTGGCTCTATGCCGAAGCGGCCCGCGGCACCTACGAAGAAGGCGCCGTCGCGGCGCTGGCCATCGTGCTGGCCGGCCTGTTGCCCGTGATCCTGCTGGCGCGCACCAATCTGAAAATGGGACATTGACCACCGTGCCCGATCTGCTTGAACTCGACCATATTTCGCTGGCCTACGACACCCCCAAGGGCCTGCGCCCCGTGGTGCAGGACCTGACGCTGGGCCTGCCCACCGGCGATATCGGCTGCCTGCTGGGCGAATCCGGCTGCGGCAAGACCACGGTGCTGCGCGCCATTGCCGGCTTCGAGCCGGTGCGCGCCGGCCGCATCCTGCTGGACGACAGCGTCATCTCGTCGCCCACCGAACAGGTGGCCCCCGAAAAACGCCGCGTCGGCATGATGTTCCAGGACTACGCGCTGTTTCCGCACCTGTCGGTGGCCGAGAACGTCGCCTTTGGCCTGCGCCGCCTGGAGCGCGCCGAGCGCACCCGCCGCGTCGAAGAAATGCTGACGCTGGTCGGCCTGGCGCACGCGGCCAACAGCTATCCGCACGAAATCTCCGGGGGCCAGCAGCAACGCGTAGCGCTGGCGCGCGCCCTGGCGCCCTCGCCCGACCTGCTGCTGCTGGACGAACCGTTTTCCAATCTGGACGTGGACACGCGCGAACGCCTGGCGTTCGAAGTGCGCGAGATTTTGAAGACCACCGGCCACACCGCCATCCTGGTGACGCACAACCAGGCCGAGGCCTTCGCCATCGCCGACCGCATCGGCGTGATGGCGGCCGGGCGCATCGCCCAATGGGACACGCCCTACAACCTGCACCACCATCCCGCCGACGACTTCGTGCGCGACTTCATCCGCCGCGAAACGCTGGTCGAGCAGCGCGAACAGGTGTTCGCGCGCGGCCGCTAGCCCGCGAGCCTTGCCGGCAGCGGGCACGGCGGCGCCCCGCCGCCCATGCCCCCCCTGCCACGCCGACGCGTCAATCCGCCGACAGCTTCACCTTTTGCGACAGCGCCTTGAAGGCGTCGTACTGGCTGCGCGTCAGGCGCTCGACTTCCTCGGGCGTCGAACCATACGGCATGAAGCCGGCCTGCTCCAGCTTGTCCTTCACATCCGGCATGGCCAGCGCCTCGCGGAACGCGGCGCTGAGCGCGGCCGTCACTTCCGGCGGCATCCTGGCCGGACCGTACACCGCGAACCACGGATCCACCACGGCTGCGCCATAGCCCAGCTCGGCCAGCGTCGGCACGTCGGGCAGCGCTGGCGCGCGCTTGCTGCCGGTCACCGCCAGGGCGTGGACCTTGCCCGCCTTGATGTGCGGCAAGGACGCCGGCAGATTGTCGAACATCACCGGCAAGTGGCCGCCCAACAGGTCGTTCAGGCCCTGCGCGCTGCCCTTGTACGGAATGTGCTGCATGCCGGTAGCGGTCAGCTGGTCGAACATCACGCCCGCCAGGTGCATCGACGTGCCGGTGCCCGGCGTGCCGAAGGCAGTGCCGGGATGCTGCTTGGCGTAGGCCACCAGGTCCTTGACGCTGTCGACCTTCAGGGCCGGGCCGGTTTCCAGCACCACGGTGGAGGCGCCCAGCATGCTGACGCCGGTGAAGTCCTTGGTCGGGTCGAACGGCATCGACGGGTAGACGAAGGGATTGAGCGCGTTGGTCGAAATGGCGCCGAAGCCGATCGTGTAGCCATCGGGTGCGGCCTTGGCCACGGCGTCCATGCCAATGTTGCCGCCCGCCCCGGGACGGTTTTCGACGATGACGGGCTGGCCCAGTTTCTCGGCCACTTTCTGGCCGGCGGTACGCGCCACCAGATCGGTGGTGCCGCCCGCGGTGTAGGGCACGATGAAGGTGATGGGCTTGGCCGGATAGCCGGCCGCCTGCGCGGCGGCGGCGCCGTGGACCAGCGCCAGCGCGGCCACGGTACGCAGGACGTTCAGGGTAATGCGTTGCATGATGTCTCCATCCCTATTGTTATCAAGTTAGGGATGCGCATCATACTGCTGCGCACGGCGTCGTGGCGGCCGCGTGAAAACGGACGCGAGCCGGCCTTGCGGGGATGCACCAGGTGGCGCGAACTTGGCGCGACTGTGGCGCAATGCATACGCCTTGCGCCAGATTGACGGCGCTTTGCCCATGATGATGCGTCACCTCGTGGCAATCGATGATAGAGTGGCGCTCTCTTGGGGCCCGCGCC
Source organism: Achromobacter sp. 1014246743 (assembly GCF_059760725.1). Classification (NCBI taxonomy): domain Bacteria; kingdom Pseudomonadati; phylum Pseudomonadota; class Betaproteobacteria; order Burkholderiales; family Alcaligenaceae; genus Achromobacter; species Achromobacter sp. 1014246743. Next base: position 65,676 of record NZ_JCBANA010000035.1, on the reverse strand, counting down.
CTCACACAACCGAACTGCACAGGAGGAAAAAATCATGCAACACACGATGCCACAACAAACTTCCCACGCTGCAGGCCGCGTCTAGTCCGTTCGAATTCTTCTTGCTGTCGCCACTGCATGCCACCCGCGCATGCAGCCCTGCCCGTCAATCCGACGGGTGACGGTCGCATAGCAATCCATTCGCATTGCCTTGGCCCGGACCTGCCACACAGGGTCTCCCATACGCCTCGCCCCCGCACGGCCATCGCCTGCCCGAGCGCGGCATCCGCACGCCTGCGCAAGACGCGGCACGCGGCCATGGGAACAAGCCCTCGACGATCTGATCTGGAAATACCATGGGCAATTGCATTCAAACCTTGTCCGAGCGCGTCACGCTGATCGCCTCGGACAAGACCTGGATCGAAGGCAACGCGATCCAACAACTACACACCACCGCTGAACTTGCCGGCATGCGCCGCGTGGCCGGCATGCCCGACCTGCATCCCGGCCGGGGCTACCCGGTGGGCGCCGCGTTCTTTTCCACTGGCCGCCTGTACCCCGCCCTGATCGGCGGCGACATCGGCTGCGGCATGGCGCTCTGGTCGACCGACCTGGACGCGCGCCGCGCGGCGCCCGAGAAACTCGACAAGCGGCTGGGCGACATCGACACGCCACTGGACGACCGCTGGCAGGACCTGGTGGCCGAACTGGCGCCCGCTGACGTGGGCTATCGGCAGGCGCTGGGCACCATCGGCGGCGGCAACCATTTTGCCGAGCTGCAACGCGTCGAAGAGGTCGTCGACCCGCCGGCGGTCGCCGCCTTGGGGCTGGATACCAGGCGGCTCCTGCTGCTGGTGCACAGCGGTTCACGCGGGTTGGGCGGCGCCATTCTGCAAGACCACCTGCATCGGCATGGCCATGCCGGCCTGGCGCAAGGCAGCGCAGACTGCACGGCCTACCTGGCGCAGCACGACGGCGCACTGCGCTACGCCGAAGCCAACCGGCAGCTGATCGCACGCCGCATGCTGGACCGCCTGGGCGCAAAAGGCGAGCCGGTGCTGGACGTGAACCACAACCTGGTGACGCCGTCGGTGATCCAGGGCGAAGCCGGCTGGCTGCATCGCAAGGGCGCGACGCCGTCGGATGCCGGGCTGGTCGTCATTCCGGGGTCTCGCGGCGACTTCAGCTACCTGGTGGCGCCGATACCCAGCGCCGCCAGCCTGTATTCGCTGGCGCATGGCGCCGGCCGCAAGTGGATGCGCGGCGAGTGCAAGGACCGGCTGTTCAAGCGCTACACCCCGGCACAACTGGGCCGCACCAAGCTGGGCAGCCACGTCGTCTGCCAGGACAAGCAGCTGATCTACGAAGAAGCGCCCGAGGCCTACAAGCCCGTGGACAGCGTCATCGACAGCCTGCAACAGGCGGGGCTGGTGACGGTGCTGGCCAAGCTGCGTCCGGTGCTGACCTACAAGACGCGCGGAGGATGCTGCTGATGGAACTGCTGCAACTCTCCGCGGCCCACGGGCCCGACGAATGCTGCCTGGCGGTCGCCAAGGCGCTGGCCTGCCTGCTGCGCGAAGCGCGTGGCCTGGGCATCGACGTGGACGTGCTGGAATCCGAAGCCGGCGCCAGGGCCGGCACCTACCGCTCGGTGCTGCTGAGCCTGGACGGCGCGGGCGCGGCAGGCCTTGCGGCCGACTGGGAAGGCTCGATCCAGTGGATCTGCGCCAGCCCCTACCGCCTGGGCCACGCCCGCAAGAACTGGTTCATCGGCGCCTTGCGCTGCGAGATGCCGACGCGTCAGCTATCTGGCGAGATCCGCTTCGAAACGACGCGTTCCTCCGGCCCGGGCGGCCAGCACGTCAACAAGACCGAGTCGGCCGTGCGCGCAACGCATGTGGCCACGGGCATCACCGTGAAGGTGCAGACCGAACGCAGCCAACATGCCAACAAACGCATCGCCACGCTGCTGATCGCCCACCGGCTGGCGAACCGCGTGCAGGCCTTGCAAGCGGCCCAGCGGGCCGAACGCCGCCAGTTCCACCACCAGGTGGAACGCGGCGGCCCCCGGCGTGTCTTCAAAGGAGAAAACTTCGTGCCGGTGAAAACCCGCTAGGCACACGCGCAAGGTGAAACGGGCCTGCATCCCCGGCATCGCCGGGCTTGCAGGCCCGTTTGCTGTCCACGCCCATCCGCGGCAACTTCACCGCAGCGGACGCGTCTGGACGCACGTTCGCATCACGCCCGCGGCGCGGGCAGCGGAATGAACTCGGTCTCGTCGCCCGGCACGGTCTGGCCGAAGCGATTGCGCTGCCATTCCTCTTTGGCCTGCTCGATGCGGTCCTTGCTGCTGGACACGAAGTTCCACCAGATGAAGCGCGGGCCTTCCAGCGGCTCGCCACCGAGCACGGCAAAGCGCGCATCGGTACGGGCGCGGATCTGCACCGGACGGCCCGGGGCGAAGACGATCAGGCGGCCACTTTCGAACACCTGCCCGTCCACTTCGACGGAACCGGTCGCCACATAGGCCGCGCGCTCTTCGTGTTCGGCCGGCAGCACGGTCACGGCGCCGGCCTGCAATTGCAGGTCGCCATAGAACAGCGGCGAATGGGTCTTGACCAACGACGTCTTGCCAAACAGCGAGCCCGCCACGACCTGCGCGCGTACGCCCTCGCCTTCGATCACGGGCTGGGCGTCCAGGCCGTAATGCGTAAAGCCAGGATCCGTTTCCTCGTGTGCTTTGGGCAGGCCGACCCAGATCTGCAGGCCACAAAGGCGCTGCGCGGCCTGGCGGCTTTCGGGCGAGGAACGCTCGGAGTGCACGATACCCCGGCCGGCGGTCATCCAGTTCACTTCGCCCGGCAAAATGGTCTGCGTATTGCCGGCGCCATCGCGGTGCACCATGGACCCTTCATACAGATAGGTGACGGTGGACAGGCCGATGTGCGGATGCGGCCGTACGTCGATGCCGGACCCGGCGTTGAATTCCACGGGGCCCATGTGGTCGAGAAAGACAAAGGGGCCGACAGTGCGGCGCTGCGCCGAGGGCAGCGCGCGGCGAACTTCGAAGCCGCCCAGGTCGCTGGTGCGCGGCACGACGACGGTTTCGATCTGGCTTTCGCCGGGTTGGGTCAAGGTGGACATGGAATACGCTCCTGTAGGGTGGCCCTGCGGCCATCTTAAGCCGGGCCGGCTCATTGCTGAACCGCCCTGCGCGGCAAGGGGGAAACAAGGCCGGGCGGCGATCCGCCCGGCCGCTGGCGTTACGCCAGGTCGAACACCAGCACTTCGGCGTCCTTGCCGCCGGACAGCGCGACACGGGTTTCATCGGTGATGGCGACGGCATCACCGGCCGCCAGCTCGATGCCGTTGACGGACAGGCTGCCGCGGGCCACATGAACCCAGGCACGGCGGCCAGCGGCCAGGTCGAGCGTGGCGGACTCCTCCCCGTTGAACAGACCGGCATACAGGCGCACGTTCTGGTGGATCTTCATCGACCCGTCAATGCCATCCCCCGACACCAGGGCTTGCAGGCGACCGCGCTTTTGCTCGTCGGAAAAGGCCTTTTCTTCATATTCCGGCGCAATGCCGGTGACGTCAGGCTCGATCCAGATCTGCAGCATGTGGGTTTCCTTGTCGGCACGCGGGTTGAATTCCGAGTGCATGACACCCCGGCCGGCGCTCATGCGCTGGACGTTGCCGGGCTGGATGGTGGAGCCGCTGCCCATGCTGTCCTTGTGGGCGATGGCGCCATCCAGCACGTAGGTGATGATTTCCATGTCGCGATGACCATGCGTGCCGAAACCGCGGCCGGCGGCGATGCGATCATCGTTGATGACACGCAGCGCGCCAAAGCCCATGTGGTTGGGGTCGTAGTAGTTGGCGAAGGAAAAAGTATGGAACGAGTCGAGCCACCCGTGGTTGGCATGGCCCCGCTCGGCGCTGCGGCGAATGGTAAGCATAGTGGACTCCCTGTTGCAATTAAGTGAATGGTCTTGCAGCCGCTGGCATCAATCTATCGGTGCATCTGGCTTGGCTGCTGAACCGGCATGAATAGAATTGTGCCTGGTCCGACCCGGGTGATTGACGCTATGATTTGACGGAACCATTCAATTTATTTGAACGATCAGCCGGAGCCCTCTGATGCAAGCGATTACCCCCGAACTCCTGGTACTGGTGGACGCCATCGCCCGCCACGGCAGTTTCGCGAAGGCGGCGCGCGAGCTGGGCAAGGTGCCGTCGGCGGTGACGTATTCGATCCGCAAGCTGGAAGACGGCCTGGATGTGCTGCTGTTCGACCGCTCGGGCCACCGGGCGCTGCTGACGCCGGCCGGCGAAACCCTGCTCAAGGACGGCCGCCACGTGCTGCAATCGCTGGACGATCTGGCCTGCCGAGTGAAACGGATCGCCACGGGCTGGGAAGTGGAACTGCGCATCGCGGTCAGCGCCGTGCTGCCCTGGCGGCCGCTATACGACCTGATCGAGGAATTCCAGGCGCTTGAGACGGCAACGACGCTGCGCTTTTCAACAGAAGTGCTGAGCGGCAACTGGGACGCGCTGACGTCGGGCCGCGCAGATCTGGTGATCGGCGCCGGCGCGGCGGGCGAACCGACCGGCCCGTACCGATCCCAGGCAATGGGCCAGGCCCAGTTCGCGTTCTGCGTGGCGGCGCACCACCCGCTGGCATCGGCCCCGCAACCGCTGAGCCGCGCGGACATCACGCGCTATTGCGCGGTGGTGGTAGCAGACACGTCACGCAATCTCCCGCCGCAGTCGCGCGGCATCCTGGCGGAACAGCCGACGCTGGTGATGCCGACGATGCAGGCCAAGATCGAAGCGCAGATCCGCGGGCTGGGATGCGGCTATCTTCCCCTGACGCTGGCGGCGCCTTACCTGTCGCAAGGGGTGCTGGTGGTGTGCGAAACGGACGAAGGCATGTCGCTGACGGAACACGTGGCGTATGCATGGCGGGCCGAGGCGCCTGGGGAGGCGTTGAAGTGGTGGCTGCAGAAGATGAAGTCGCCGCGGTTGTGTGAGGGGTTGTTGGGGCTTGGATAGATTCTAGACAGGTCGTTTGAAGCCTGCATAGGTCGTGCTTCGTAGGGCCGCTTGGGGCGCAGGCCATGCGGGGCCCGTCAGTTGGGGCCGCGCGGGCGGCCCCGCCTGACTTACGCGGTGGTTGGGCGTCGTGACGATGACGCTGCGCGCTGGCCAAGAAAAGTGCTCTTGCCAGTGGTGGTGGCGAGCAAACGCCGCGACTCGTCTTTCTCTCTTCTCCACAAGCGCGCAGCGTCCCTGCCACACTTTCCAACGCCGCAATGCCAAACGTGGCCGCCCGCGCGGCCGCGGCTTGGCGGCCCTGTAGATTTCATGCCCTGACCACGGGTCTAGCAACGCGACAAACCAAGACGCACGTAGCCCCTCGCGGCGGCGGCATGCGGGGCGGGCAACCTCGATGCGCCCGAGGGAATCCGTAGGGAGCCGAAGGCGTACGAGGATGACGAAGGGGCAGTCCGGCGCCCGCGCGCCGGACCGCAATCGTGGGCGCCCGCCCCGCATGCCGCCGCCGCGAGGGGCGACCTACGAAGAGATAACGCCACGATTCACGATAACCAGCGACAAACCATCACCGAGTAGGCCGCAACTTCAACGCCACCCAGATGCCCGCCACGCACGCCACACCGAAGATCCACCCTGACAGCGCACCCGCCATCACCCCCGACAGCAATGTCCCGACGGTACACCCCAATGCTGTCATCCCGCCCCACCCCATCAAGACGCCACCAGTAAAGTTACGCGCCACCTCTCGCCAACCAGGCAACTTCGGCCGAAACGCGCCGGCCGCCAACGCGGATGCCCATGCACCGATGATCAGAGCCAATACGAATGCCCCGTTGTTCGATAGCAGGGCTTGTTTGACTGCCGTGGCGCAACCGGCGAAGGTATCCAGGCCTTCGAGCCGGGAAGGCAGCCAACCGGCGGCGGATGCCGTGGTGCGGGCCACGCTGCCAAGTTCCGCTGTCACACCCAACGGGGCGATGCGCAGGTAGGCGATCACGCCGATGAACGCCACCAGCAGGCCGCCGATGGCGGGCGACCAGCGGTCTTCCAGCACGGTGCGCCAGAGTGGCACGGTGCCGCTTTTGGGCAACGCCCCATTGCCGGGTTGGGCGTCCACCGACAGCGCCGCGGAGTCGTTAGACGTTGGTGGAATCCGTGCCGTCGTCCCCTGCCCTGCGCGGCCCAGCCTGCTCAGCGCCAACGCCAACAGTGCCAGCACTACGCATTGCAGCAGCGCCGTGCCGCCGTATCCCAAGTGCCTGGGCAGCCAGATGATCGGGGCTTCCTGGATCATCGACAGGTAGAGCGTGTTCCAGGTCGCAAAGCCCAGGGTGAAGCCCAGCGCTGCGCCCAACAGGGCAAATGGGGATGCCAGCGCGCCTTCGCCCCGGCGGTACAAGTGCGCACTGATGCACGAACCCGATAGGCGCATGCCCAGGCCGAACACGAAGGCGCCGGCGACCAGCGCCAGGCTGATCGGGCCGATGTGGGCGCCGGGGGGCAGACGGTCGGGGGTGGGGATGGGCAGAAAGGCGCCGAACACGGCGTGGTAGCCCAGCGTGCCGACCGCCAGCGCGATCAGTACCGCGTAGGCGCCGCGTGGGTCGCGGCGTTCGATGGCGTCGCGGGCGATGCAGTAGAAGCAGAAGCGCGAGCGTTGCAGGACGATGCCGAACGCTGCGCCCAGCAGCAGCGACAAGGACAGGTTGCGGCCGCCATCGGGCAGCGGTGCGAGCTGCCAGGCGGCGAGAAACACCGCCGCCAACAGCGTGGCGGCGGCCGTGTAGCGCAGGGCCGCATGGGCCGACGGCACGGCATCATGCTGCGCCGCCGTCTCCCGCGGCGCGGAGTATCCCGGAACGCTCACCTTACGTCTTGCCCCACACCGTGCCCGACGGATTGCTGATCGGCGAGCCGACGCTGTTGCCGTATTCCGTCCACGAGCCGTCGTAGTTGCGTACGTCGTAACCCAGCAGCTTGCGCAGCGCGAACCAGGAATGGCTGGAGCGTTCGCCGATGCGGCAGTAGGTGATGATGGGCTTGCTGCCGTCCACGCCCGCGGCCTGGTAGATGGCGCGCAGCTCGTCGGCGGACTTGAAGGTGCCGTCTTCGGCGACCAGCTTGCTCCAGGTGACGTTCACGGCGCCGGGCACGTGGCCGGCGCGGACCGCCAGTTCGGGCACGCCATTGGGCGCGAAGATCTTGCCGTTGTATTCGTCGGCGGAGCGGATGTCGACCAGCACGCCCGGCTTGTCCTTGCGGGCCACGGCCAGCACGTCCTGCAGGTGGGCGCGCAGCGCGGGGTTGGCGTCCTTGATGCGGGCGTTGCCGGCGGCCTGGGCCTTGGCGCTGTTGGACAGCGGGCGGCCTTCGGCTTCCCACTTCTTGCGGCCGCCGTCCAGGATCTTGACGTTGTCGATGCCGTAGATATCGAAGATCCAGGCGCCCCAGGCGGCGAACCAGTTGTTGTTGTCGCCGTACAGCACGGTGGTGGTGTCGGTGTTGATGCCGGTGCGTTCGAGCAGCGCCTGGAATTGCCTGGGCGGGGCGATGTCGCGGTTGACGGTGTCGACCAGGTCGGTGTGCCAGTTCACGTTGCTGGCGCCGGGGATGTGGCCGCGTTCGAACAGGCCGGGGTTGACGCTGACTTCGACCACGCGCACCTTGGGGTCGTTCAGGTTCTTTTCCAGCCACTTGGTGGTGACCAGGAACTTGGCGTGCTGCGCCGTGGCGGGAAACGCCATCAGGCTGGCCAGCGCGGCGAAGGCGGCCGCCAGCAGTTTGGATAGGGTCATCATGTTCTCCGGAAGCAGGCGCGAACAGGCCTGGGAATCCGGAGAATATGTGTTCAGCTTACAGTCAGGAACAACTTTGTAGGCATATCCTGATTACCGGCAGAAGGGTGCCATGGTTCCTGCCCGTCAACCAGCGGCGATCAGCCGGATGTCTGCGCTGCCGTCGCGTTCCAGTTGCGCCACCAGGCCCAGTTCCCAATCCAGATACTCGCGAAAGCCCTGGTCTCGGGCCGACAGGTCGTCGAACAGGTAGGGGCTGATGCTCTGGTCATCGTCGCCGGTCAGCACGCCGTCGGCGCCCTGGGCCAGCGGCAGGCCCTGGGCCTGCCAGGCGCGGGTGCCGCCCAGCAGATAGCGTACGGGCCGGCCGGTGCGCCAGGCCAGCTCGGCCGCCACCACGCTGGCCAGCACGCCGTCGGGGGACGTCAGCACGAGGGCGCGTTGCGGGTCGGTCGGCAGGAACTCATGCAGGCGGTCGGGCGCGGCGTAGCGGGCGCCGGGCACGTGGCCGCGTTCGTAGGCCAGGCGCGATTCCACGTCGAACACATCGACCTCGCCAGCGTCGAGCGCGGCTTGCAAGGCCTGGGCACGCAGGGCCGGTGCGTCGGGACGGTGGCGCAGCACCCGGCGCGTTTCCGCGCCGCGTTCCAGGGCGGCCAGGACCGGCGGCTGATACAGGTAGACCTCGACCGCGCCCAATTGCGCCAGCCAGGCGCCGGTGGTCTGCGCCCGCACACCGTCCCAGTCCGCCAGCACCACGCGGGCGCGGCGCGTAGCCAGGTATTCGTCGGTGGCCTGCACCAATTGGCCGCCGGGCGCCCAGCGCCAGCCCGGCAGGTGGCCGGTTTCGTATTCTTCGCGGGTCCGGACGTCGAACTTGTACAACGTGCGCGACGACTGGTCGGCCTCGAAGGCTTGCAGCGTGGCCGCGTCGATGTAGCCGATGCCGGCGCGCTGCGCCACGTCGCGGGCCTGCTCGCGGGCGGCGGCGATGCTCTCGGCCGACGGTTCCGGCAACGCCGCCTGGCGGCCATAGGCCAGCTCGCGGCCGGACAGCAGCCATTCCATGGTGCCGTTGCGCAGCGAGGCCACGCGGTTGGGAATGCCGGCGTCGATCAGCGTCTGGGCGCCGACGATGCTGCGCGTACGGCCAGCACAGTTGACCACCACGAAGGTCTTGGGGTCCGGCGCCAGTTCGCGGATGCGGTAGACCAGTTCGGCCCCCGGCAGGCTGTGCGAGAACGGCAGCGTGAAGTTGTGGAATTCCTCGGGCGTGCGGCTGTCGACCACCACGATGTCGTCGCCGCGGGCCACGCGCTCGTGCAGTTCATCGACGTCGATCCACGGCGTGTGCTTCTCGTGTTCGATGACCTCGCCGAACGCCTTGCTGGGCACGTTGGTGCCCGAGAACAGTTCGCGCCCTTCCTGTTCCCAGCCGTCGGTGCCGCCGGCCAGCACCGAGATGTCGGTCCAGCCCAGTCGCGTCAGCTTGGCGGCGGCCTGGTGCGCCAGGGTTTCGTCGTCGTCGACCAGCACGATGCGGGTGTCGCGGCGCGGCACCAGGCGGTCGGCCAGCACTTCCAGGCGCCACAGCGGCGCGGGCACGGCGTACAGCAGGTGGCGGCGGGCGTAGCGGCCGGCCTCGCGCACGTCCAGCACCGCGATCTCGGCTTCGCCGCGCAGTTCGGCTTGCAGGCCGGCTGCCGACAGGCGGGCGTGATAGATGGCGGCGGGCGGCGAAAACGTGCGGTACGAACCGCCCGCGGTGCTTTCGAACACGACGCGGCCGTGCAGCCGGTCCAGCGCCAGCCCGTAGAAGTGCAGGTGCGCGCCGGGCGCGTCGCCGACCAGTTCGATGGTGTGCACGTCGTTCGGCCCCAGCACGATGGAGTTGCCGGGGCCCACGTTCACGCGGCGCACGTGCGTGAGCACGTCGCGGCCGGGTTCGGCGCCGGCGCTGCGGGCGTAGACCTCGTTGCGCTCGTTGCCGGATACGCCGGCGATGATGGCCCAGGTGGTGTGGTCGTGCGGCGGCTGGGCCTTGCCCGCTTCGCCCAGCGACAGGTAGAGCGCATAGCCGCCGTCCACGTCTTCGGCCAGGCGGTAGATCGACGTGGGGCGGCCCGGCACCACGGCGAAGGCGTCGGCGGAAAACAGTTCGCGGCGGCGGCCCAGGGCTTCGAGCAACGTGGCCACGCGGGCCAGCTGGTCGGGCGTGGCCTGGCGCGGATCCGGCGCCACGGCCTTGACCTGGGCGATGAAGTCGCGCACGGCCTGGGCGCGTGCGCTGTCGTGGGAAGCTGGGGTGGCGGCGGTGGCCGCGTGCGAAGAGGTGCTCATGGGATGGCCCGGAATTCCTAGGTTGAAGAACCGGACCAGCCTACGTCCGCGCTACGGCGCGGACAACGTAGAAATGCGTCTATGGATATGCGAACCGCGCACGGCCTTCCCGATCAAGCCTCGCCTTTGAGCGCCTGGTCCACGACCTCCCGAGTCAGCGTCGGCACGAACATCTCGATGAAGTGAAAGGCGTAGCCGCGCAGCCAGGCGCCGCGGCGGATGGCCAGCCGGGTCAGGTTGATCTCGAACAGATGGCGGGCGTCGATGGCGCACAGGCGGGTGTCGCGCTCGGCGTCCCAGGCCACGGCGGCCACGATGCCCACGCCCAGCTCCAGTTCGACATAGGTCTTGATCACGTCGGCGTCCATCGCGGTCATGACGATGTCCGGGGTGATGCCGGCCCGCGCGAAGGCCTCGTCGATGTGCGCCCGCCCCGTGTAGCCGCGTCCGTACGTAATGATGGGATAGCGCGACAGCTGCGACAGGCTGATGCCGCCCTCGTGCGCGCTGAGCGGATGGCCCTTGGGCACGATGATGCTGTGGCTCCAGCGGTAGCACGGCAGGTTGAGCAGGCCCGGATAATCGGCCACCGCTTCGGTCGCCACGCCGATGTCGGCCTCGCCTTCCAGCAGCATTTCGGACACCTGCTTGGGCGAGCCCTGGTGCAGGTGCAGCACCACCTCGGGGTAGCGCTGGCGAAATTCCTTGATGACCGGCGGCAAGGCGTAGCGCGCCTGCGAATGGGTGGCGGCAATGGACAGCACGCCCGTGCGACTGTCGGCGTATTCCGCGCCCGCGTGGCGGATGTTGTCGGCGCATTGCAGGATCTGCTCGACCAGCGGCAGGATCAGTTCGCCGGGCGGGGTCAGGCCGATCAGGCGCTTGCCCGAGCGCACGAAAATGTCGACGCCCACCTCTTCTTCCAGTTCGCGGATCTGGCGGCTGACGCCGGGCTGCGAGGTATGCAGGCTTTCCGACACGTCGGTCAGGTTGAAATCACGGCGTACCGTTTCGCGCACGGAACGCAATTGCTGGAAGTTCATGGAGTCGCTGGGCCTGTAGAGGGCACAAGAAGCCTTGCCCGGCCCTAGCCGAGAAAGGCCAGTTGATTGCCGGAGGGATCTTTGACGTACATGACCCGCTGGCCGGCGTCAGGCAGCGAACAGACAGGGTGATAGCCCGCCTTGCGCAGGCGCAGCAGGATGTCGTCGTAGGCGCGGGTCTTGATGGCCAGGTAGTCGGGCTTGACCTCGCGGCTGACCTCGGCCACCGGCGACAGCGACAGGGTCGCGTCGCCCAGGGTGAACAGCAGCTGCCCGCCCGGGGCGGGCACTTCGTCCAGCCCGATGGCGCCGCGGTAGAACTCGCGTACCGCGTCCAGCCGCCGCGCCACAAAGGAAAGCTGTACCGAACCGATGGATGAAATAGTAGACATGCCCTGCCGCCAACCGTGGAACAAGGCAAATTCTAGTACCCGGGGGTACAACCGGACAAAGAGGTTGTAATTGCTTCTACATAATCAGAAACCCTTAAGACACGGAGTCATTTGCATATGCGTCAGGCACTGCGGCGCAGGCTCTCGCGGACCACGCCAAAGGCCCGGTCCAGGTCGCCCACCAGATCCAGCGGATGCTCCAGGCCGATGTGCAGGCGCACCACTTCGCCCGTCCCTTCCCAGACGCTGTGCTCGGCCAGGCGCTCGGGCGCGGCTTGCAGCGCCAGGCTTTCGTAGCCGCCCCACGAGGCGCCGATCGAGAAGTAGCGCAGCGCATCGATGAAGCGCGCCGCCGCGCCCGGCTGCCCTGCCGGAAACGCAAACGACACCAGGCCGCTGGCGCCGCTGAAATCTCGTTGCCACAGTGCGTGGCCGGGGTCGCCCGGCAGCGCCGGGTAGAACACCCGCGCCACGTCAGCATGGCGCGACAGGTATTCGGCCACGCTCAGCGCGTTCTGGTGGTGGCGCGCCAGGCGCACGTCCAGCGTGCGGATGCCGCGCAGCGTCAGGTAGGCATCGTCCGCACCCACCGCCAGGCCCAGCGCGTCGTAGGTGGCGCCGATGCGTTGCGCGAGTTCGGCGCTGTCGACCGTCACCACCCCCATCATCACGTCCGAATGGCCGGCCAGATACTTGGTGGCCGCCTGGATGGAGATGTGCGCGCCCAGCGCCAGCGGCTGGTAGTACAGCCCGCCGCTCCAGGTGTTGTCGGTGGCGACCAGCACGCCGTGGCGGCGCGCGGTGGCGGCCAGGGCCGGCAGGTCCAGCACCTCGTACAGCAGCGAGCTGGGCGATTCCAGGTACAGGAGGCGCGTGGCGGGGCGAATCAGCGTGTCCAGGTCGTCCTTGCCTGGCGAGAAATATTCAACTTCGATGCCATAGCGCTGCAGCAGCGCCTTGTCGACGCGCCGCACCGGTGAATAGACGCTGTCCGACACCAGCGCGTGCTCGCCCGGCGCCAGCGTGGCCAGCAGCACCAGCACGATCGCCGACAGGCCCGACGGCGCCAGGATGCTGCGATAGCCGCCTTCCAGCGACGCCACCGCGGCTTCCAGGGCCTGGTGGGTATCCAGGCCATGGCGGCCATAGGTGGCGACACGCTCGCCGGCCGCGCGCTGGCCGTTCAGCGCCGCATGCGTGGCGGTGTCGGCAAAGCGCACGGTGCTGGTGCGCACCACCGGCACGTTCACCGGGCCCGCCCCGGCGTGCAGGTCGGGGCTGCCGGTGTGCACCAGGCGGGTCTGCACATGGGCTTGGTCCAGGCCGCTCATGCGCGCTGCTCCTGGCCGGGCTTCATCTGGGTGGCGTTGTAGTTCACGATTTCGCCGGTGGCCAGGTCGATGCCGATGCGGCCCGACAGGGTCTCCAGCGGCTGGCCATACAGGTGAAAGTGCAGCGTCGGCTCATCGCCGGTCACGTGGATGCTGTGGATGTCATCCGGCAGGAACGACACCGGCTGGCCGGGCTGCACCACCACCTCACGCACCTGTTCCAGCGTGGCGCGGCCGGCCTGCGAGCCATCGTCGCTGCGGCGATAGACGCGGTTCAGTTCCTGCCCCGACAGCGCCACGATCGCCGCCCAGGTGGTGTGGTTGTGCGGCAAGGTGGTCTTGCCCGGGTTGATCGAATTCAGGTAGAGCGCCGGTTCGCCTGCGCCGTCGTCCGGGTTCAGGCGATAGCGGGTGGACGCGCCCACGCCCTGCCCCGGCGCGGGCGGCGGGAAGTCGGTCGCGGGAAACAGCGCGCGCTGCTCGGCCAACTGTTCCAGGCGTTCGGTCACGCGGGCCAGCAGGTCACGGGTCAGCGGCGCGGCGGCCAGCAGGCCGCGGATGTCGGCCAGGGCATCCTGCACCTGGCGGCGGCGTTCTTGGGAAACGGAAGTCTCGGTGGTCATGGCGGTTCTCCGGAAGGTCGGAAAAAAAGGTCACACTGCAAGACGCAGCGGATCAAAGGTCAGGTAGGCGTCGATCGGGTCGGGCTGCCCGCGCCGTGCAGGCGGCTCGGCCGACGTCCGTTGCAGGAACGCGCGGGTGCGTTCGCTGTCGGGATGGCTGAAGATGCGGGCCGGCGGGCCGTGTTCCACGATGCGGCCTGCCTCGGTGAAATAGACCGTGTCGCTGACTTCCTGCGCAAAGCGCATCTCGTGCGTCACCAGCACGCAGGTCAGGCCGTCGTTGACCAGGTCGCGGATCACGGTCAGCACCTCGCCCACCATTTCCGGGTCCAGCGCCGAGGTCACCTCGTCGAACAGGATCAGCTCGGGCCGCAGCGCCAGCGCCCGGGCGATCGCCACGCGCTGCTGCTGGCCGCCCGACAGTTCGCCGGGATAGGCGTTTTCCTTGTGGTCCATGCGCACCTTGGCGAGCAGTTCGCGCGCCAGCGCCTGTGCCTGGGCCCGTGGCTGGCCGTTGACCTTGATGGGCGAGATCACCAGGTTTTCCAGCACGCTCAGGTGCGGGAACAGGTTGTATTGCTGGAATACGAACCCGACCCGCTTGCGCAGCGCGATCAGTTCGCTTTCGGATTTCAGGGCGTCCACCCGCACCCCGCCCACCTCGATTTCGCCGCGTTGCGGGCGCAGCAGACCGGTGATGCAGCGCAGGATGGTGGACTTGCCCGAGCCTGACGGGCCGATGATGGAAACGGCGTTGCCCGCCCGCACCTCGACGTCGATGCCCTTCAGGACCTCGGTCTGGCCAAAGGCCAGGTGGACGTCCCGCAAGCGGACCAGCGGGGTGTCGGCGGCGGCGCGCGCGCCGGTGTCAGTGGTGCGCATAGCGTCGCTCCAGATAGCGCGTCCAGCGCGAGATGGGATAGCAATAGGCGAAAAACAGCGCCAATAGCGTGAAATAGACCAGCACGGTGAAATCGCTGCGCGCCACGGTATTGCTGGCCACGGTGGCCGTGTCGACCAGGTCGTGCACCCCCACCAGCGAGGCCAGCGAGGTGCTCATGGTGATGCTGGCGTACAGGTTCATCCACGACGGCAGCATGCGCCGCACGCACTGCGGCAGCACGATCATGCGCAGCACCTGGGTGCGGCGAAACGCCAGCGACTGCGCCGCTTCCCATTGGGCCTCGGGAATCGACTGGATCGCCCCGCGAAAGATCTCGGCCACGTTGGCGCTGGCCGGCAGGCCCAGGCCGATCACCACCTTGATCCAATCGGGAAACGGCAGGTTCCAGCGCCCCAGGTTCAGCTCGAACGGGAACACGTAGGTGGTGAAATACACCAGCACCAGGATCGGTGCGTTGCGAAACGCCAGCACGTAGACGCGCGTCAGGCGCCGCAGCAGTGCCGACGGCGACAGCGACAGCGCGCCGATCACCAGGCCCAGCGCGGTCCCCAGCGCCATCGCCAGCACGCTGATCTGCACGTTCATGCCCAGGCCGCGCAGCAGCGCCGGCGACCATTGCCACAAAAATCGCACCGCGGCGGGCGTGGTGCCCGTCAGCGCCCACCCGGCGCCCAGCGCAACCAGCGCCAAGAGCAGCACGAACCACGGATCGCGCAGCAGCGCGCCCGGCCCGAAACCACCCGCGCGGCGGGACGCCTGCGCATTCAATGCCAGATCATTGGCCATAGCCGGGCATCCTCAAGCGGGTTTCCAGCCAGCGTCCGCCCACGCTCACCAGCCAGGTCAGCAGGCCGAAGTACAGCAGGATCAGAAGCAGCAGTTCCAGCACGTTGTCGCGGTGCGACCAGATCATGATCGATTCATACGTCACGTCGCCCACCGCGATGGCCGATGCAATCGCGGTCATCTTCACCAGGTCCACCAGGTTGTTGACCAGCGCCGGCAAGGCAAAGCGCAGCGCCAGCGGCAACTGCACCTGCGCCAGGATCTGGCGCCGCGAGAACGCCAGCGACCGCGCGGCCTCCAGCGTCACGGACGGCACCGCTTCGATCCCCGCGCGCAGCGCCTCGGCGTGGAAGACGCCCTTGTGCAGCGCCACCACGATCACCACCCACATGAACGGCGTGACCGGGCTGCCGCCGCCCAGCTTCTGCGTGATCAGCATGTTCAGCACCAGGAAGGCGCAGTACAGCTGCACCAGCGTGGGCGTGTTGCGGGTCAGTTCCACAAACGCCTGCAAGGGCCGCGACAGCCAGGCCCGGCCACTGGTCAGCCCGGCGGCGATCAGCACGCCGAACGCGAGGCTGACGGGAATGGTCCAGAGGCACAGCTGCACCGTCACCAGCAGGCCATGGCCGAACGCAGCCAGTTCGCCGGGGTCCAGCACGAAGCTGTAGTTCAGGCCCAGGGGCTTGAAGAAATGCACCCAGGCCTGCAGCACCTGTTCGATCATGCAGCGGCCTCCAGCGTCCCGGCCGGCCGCAGCGCCGCGACCGCGCGGCCGATGCGCACCACCGCTTCCTGCAACTTGGCGTCCGAGGCGGCGAACGACAGGCGCAGATAAGGCGACAAGCCATAGGCCGCGCCGCGCACCACCGCCACGCCTTCGGCGTCGAGCAGCCAATCGACCACGTCGCCGTCATCGGCGATGACGCGGCCGTCCGGCCGTGCCAGGCCGATCAGCCCGGCCACGCCGATCCAGGCAAAGAACGAGCCCTGCGGCACGGCCACGCGCAGCCCCGGCACGGCGCCCAGGCCGTCCACCACCACGCGGGCCCGGCGCGCATACGCCTGCCGCGCCGTCTCGACAAAATCGTCCGCCACGCCCTGCAAGGCGGCCAGCGCCGCCGCCTGGCCCAGCGAACTGGGTCCGGACGACACCTGCGACTGCACGGCTTCCAGCACGCCGATCAACGCCGCCGGCCCCACGCCCCAGCCGATGCGCCAGCCGGTCATGGCGTAGGCCTTGGACACGCCGTTGACCGCCAGCGTGCGGCCGGTCAGGTCGGGCGCCACGCGCAGCAGATGCATCGGCGGCTCGCCAAACCAGATCTCCTCGTACATCTCGTCCCACAGCACCAGCACCGACGGATGCTCGCGCAGCACAGCGGCCAACGCCGCCAGCTCGTCGTGGCTATAGACGGCGCCCGAGGGATTGCCGGGCGAATTCAGGATCAGCCACTTGGTGCGCGGCGTCAGCGCCTGGCGCAGGCCACCCGGCGTGAGCTTGAAGCCGTTGGCCTCGGCCGTGGGCGCCAGCACCGGCGTGCCGCCATTGACCCGCACCGAATCCAGGAAGGTCGGCCAGTACGGCGTCGGCACGACCACTTCGTCGCCGTCGTCCAGCGTGGCGGCCAGGGCCAGGTAGATCACCTGCTTGCCGCCGTTGGAGATGATGACGTTGCCGGCCTGCACGTCCAGGCCATGACGCTGGCGATAGTCGTCGGCCACCGCGCGGCGCAGCGCCGCCGTGCCGGCGGTGGGCGTGTATTTGGTCTGGCCCTGGGCCAGCGCCGCCGCGGCGGCGTCCTTGATGGCCTGGGGCGTATCAAAGTCCGGTTCGCCCGACGTCAGCACGACAATCGAGCGGCCCTCGGCCGCCAGCCGCGCGGCGCGCGCACCGGCTGCGGCGATGGGCGACAGTTCCACACCGCGGGCGCGGCGCGACAGCACGCCGGGAAACAGGGATTCAGTCATGGCAGCACCTTTCGAAACGACATCGGGATCATGGCTTGGCCTGCGCCTCGGGCGGCGCGCTGTCGAACTTGCCGGCCTGGGCGTCGGCCTGGGCCTGTTTCAGGTAGTCGGCGGGCACGCCGAATTTCTCGGCCTCTCGCACCAGCAAGCCGGACGTGTGCCAGTCGCGGATCACGCCATCGACGAAGGCGCGCGTATCGGCTTCGTTGCGGCGCGTCCAGATGACCGTCGGCGACGGAATCAGCTGGTCGGACGTGGCCAGCTCGAAGCCGTCCCATTCCTTGCCATTGGGGCCATGCAGCGTCTCGTACAGCGCCGGCTGGATGTGTACCGACGCATCGCAGCTGCCCCCCTTGAGCGCCAGGAGCGATTCCGGAATGTTGCGCAGGCCCTTCACCACGGCGCCGTAGGTATCCTGCAGCGGCTTGGCGAAATTGCTGCCTTGCGACACGCACGCCACCTTGCCCTTCAGGTCTTCCCAGCGCTTGATGCCGCTGCGCTTGGACACCATCGCCGCGCCGCCCACCAGGTTGTAGGGCGTGGGCGCGTAGCTCAGGATCTCGCTGCGTTCCTGGGTCCACTGGATGTTGGCAATCAGCAGGTCCACCTTGCCCGCCTGCAGGAACTGCACCCGCGTCGCCGCGGTCACGGGCACCGTTTCCAGTGCCACGCCCAGCCGCCGGGCGATATCGCGGCCCAGTTCGGTCTGAAAGCCCCCCACCTTGCCGGTGGCCGGGTCCAGCAGGCCGAACGGCGGGCTGGCGCCGTCCACGCCCACCACCAGCCTGCCGCGCTGCTTGACGCGGTCCAGCGTCGCGTCGGCGTGCGCCGCCGTTGTCGCCAGGGCCGCCAGCGCCAAGGCGGCGGCCCACTTCATTGCTTGCTTGGTCATCGTCTTATCCAACACGTGCTTGGCGTTCGCCGGGCTCAGCTGCCCTGCTTGTACTTGTCATGCAGCTCTTGCAGCAGCGGCTGCGCCGGCTGGATGTCCAGGCGTTTCTCGGTGGCGATCAGCCAACCCGTGCGGTGCCAGCCCTGGATCACCTTGTCGACCGCGGCAATCGTGTCGGCCTCGCCCTTGCGGGTCCAGACCACCGAGTTCGCCGGCAGCACTTCCGTGGCGATGGGCGCGTGGTAGGCGGACCATTCAGGGTTGTTGCGCAACAGCGGATGGATCAGCGTCGAATCGTGCACCGCCGCCACGCACTGGCCGCCGCGCAGCGCCAGCAGCGAGTCCGACGAGCTCTTGTAGCCCTTGACCACCGCGCCGTAATCGGCTTGCAAGGGGCGCGCAAAGCTGCTGCCTTGCGACACGCAGACGGGCTTGCCGCGCAGGTCTTCCCACTTGGCGATGCCGCTGTCGCGGCGGGTGGCGGCCGCGCCGCCGACCCGGAAGAACGGCGTGGGCGCATAGCCCAGGATCTCGGCGCGTTCGGGATTCAGTTCCATCGACGCGATCAGCAGGTCGACCTTGCCCGAGATCAGGAATTGCGTGCGGGTGGCGGTCTGCACCTGCACCAGCTCGGCCTTCACGCCCAGGCCCTTGGCCAGCTCGCGCGCCAGGTCGGGATTCCAGCCCACCAGTTCCTGGGTCTTCGGATCGATCGAACCGAACACACCGCCATTGGCCAGTACGCCGATGGTGACGGTGCCGCGTTCCTTGATCTTGTCCAGGGTGGCGTCCGCGTGGGCGGCGGCAGCGCCGGCCGCCAGGGCCAGGGCAACGGCCGTACGCAGGAACAGGCCGGGGGTATTGCGAGTCTTCATGTTGTTGTGCCGTATGCATTGAACGAAGTTCTATGCTGCGGGGCCGCGGCGCTCAACACAAAGAAGACTTTCAGATATGGATATGAAACCGCTGGCGCGCCCCGGGTCGCGCTCCCGGACGGCGCGCCCGTCCCTGGCTCAGTCGAGCTTGACGTCGGCCGTCGCGATGATGCGGCGGTAGGTCGCGATGTCGTCGCGCACGGTCTGGTCGACGGCCTCGGGCGTGCTCGCCGCAATCGCAAACCCCAGGTTTTCCAGCAAGGCGGCCGTCTCCGGCTCGCGCAGCACCGCGACGACGTCACGATGAATGCGATCCACCAGCGGCTTGGGCGTGGAGGCCGGCACCACAAAGCCCTGCCAGCTTTCCACCGCGTAATCCGCCAGCCCCGATTCCTGGATGGTCGGCACGTCGGGCAGCGCCTTGGACCGGTAAGGCGTGGTCACCGCCAGCGCCACCAGCTTGCCCGAGCGCACATTCTCGGTGGCCGCGGCCAGCGTGATCAGCATCGCGTCCACGTGCCCGCCCAGCACGTCCAGCGTGGCCGGGCCGCCGCCGGGATAGGGAATCTGGTTGGTCCTGGCGCCGATGCGCTCGTTCAGCAGTTCCACCGCCAGGTGTTGCAGGCTGCCGTTGCCGCCGGGCAGCGCCAGCGAAATCTCGCCGGGCCGCTGGCGCACCAGCGCCACGAACTCCTGGAAGGTCTTCACGCCCAGCCCCGGGCGCACCACCAGCAGTTGCGGGTTGACGACGGCCTTGGTCACGCCCTGCAGATCACGCACGGGGTCATAGTTCTGCTTGCCCGGTTGCAGTGCGTTGAGCGACAAGGCATCGCCGCCCAGCAGCAGCGTATAGCCGTCGCCGCGCGCGTGCGCCACGGCGGCGTTGCCGATCGCGCTGCTGGCGCCCGGCTGGTTCTCGACCACCACGCTTTGGCCCCACTTCTCGCTGAGCTTCTGCGCCACCGTGCGCGCCAGCTTGTCGGCGCTGCCGCCCGCGGCGATCGGCACGATCAGCTTGACCGGCCGGGCGGGATAGCGCGTGGCGTCGTCGCCGAGCGCCGGCGCCGCCCCCGTCATGTTGCTCAATAACCCCGCGCCCACCACCACGCCTGCCGCCAGGCCAAGCGCGGCCTTGAGGACGGATCTGCGTTGACTGCCCATCGAAAAACTCCAGGTTCTCTACGTGAAAACCAGGATAGGGGCGTGCCACGCGGCCACCAAATACCGATACGCAATGTCGAAATGCCGCCCGGGCGCCTTGCGGCCGGGGCGGTCCGGGGCGCTGGCCTACGCCAGGAACGCCAGCATGCGCCGCGCCAGTTCCCGCGGCTGCTCTTCGGGCAGATAGTGGCCGCAGTCCGCCAGCACCCCGCCCTGCAGGTCGCGCGCCAGGGGCTGCAGGGCCTGGTACAGGTCGGGCGCGCTGCCCTGGTCGCCGCCCAGCGCCAGCACCGGCAGCGTCAGCGGCGTGTCGCGCAAGGCCCGGTTCTGGATCGCATCCTGATGCGCCGCCCGGTAATAGCCCAACATGCCGCGCAGGCCGCCCAGCGTCTGATACACGCGTTCGTACTCGTCGATGTCCTCGCGGCTGAACACGCCCGGCTTGTTCGCCGTCTTGCGGCTGAAGAACCATTCGATCAACACCCGCTCGCGCCCGGCCAGCAGCGCTTCGGGCAGGTCGGGCACCGTGTTGAAGAGGAAATGCCAGCTTTTCCAGTTGTCCGGCCCCAGTTCGATGGCCGGCTTGAGCGTCACGCCGGGAATGTTGGCGTCCAGCAGCACCAGGCGTTCGACCTCGTGCGCGTGGCGGGCCGCGTACGGGTAGGCGATCCAGGCGCCTATATCGTGACCGGCCAGCGCATAGCGCGTCAGGCCCAGCGTATGGAACAAGGCCCGCAAGCGCTCGCCCGCCGTGTGGGTGTCGTAGCCGTCCAGCGGCTTGTCCGAATCGCCCTGGCCCGGCAGGTCCACCGCGTACAGGCGAAAGTGCGGCGCCAGCAGCGGCATCACTCGCCGCCAGGCGTACCAGCTCTGCGGAAAGCCCGCCAGCAGTATCAGCGCCGGCCCGGCCCCGCCCTCCACCACGTGGTAGCCCAGGCCGTCCACGCGTACCCGGCGATGCCGAAACGGTACGCCGGCCAGCGCAAACCCGTCGGCGCCATTGAAGGTGTCCATCTCGCTCTCCCTCAATGCAGCGCGCCGCCGCCGGCCTTGATGTCGCGCTGGACCGCCAGGGTCGTCGCCGCCATGATCTTGACCGCTTCGATCAGCGTGTCCAGCGCCAGGCTGGGCTGGCCGGGATGGCGGGCCGCCATTTCCGGCAAATAGGGCACGTGCACGAAACCGCCGCGCAGCGCCGGTTGCTCGGTGGCAATGTAGTGCGCCAGGCCGTAGAAAATCGTATTGCAGTTGTAGGTGCCCGCCGTCGACGACACCGAGGCCGGCACGCCTGCCGCCCGCAGGTCGCGCACGATGGCCTTGATGGGCAGCGTCGAGAAATACGCCGCCGGCCCGCCCTCGACCACGGGTTCATCGATCGGCTGGCGTCCTTCATTGTCGGGAATGCGCGCGTCCACCACGTTGATCGCCACGCGCTCGACCGACACGTCGCTGCGGCCGCCGGCCTGGCCCAGGCAGATCACCACGTCCGGCCGGGTCTCGGCAATGGCCTGGCGCAGCACGCCCACCACCTTGCCGATCACGCACGGCAACTGCCGCGCCACCAGCATGGCCCCGGCCACCTGCGTGCCATCCAGCCGCCGCACGGCCTCCCACGAGGGGTTCAGTGTTTCGCCATCAAAGGGTTCGATTCCGGTAATCAATACAGTAGCCATGGCCGCATCCTTGCATCGGGGTTCTGGCGGTCATCGTAGGCCCGGGGAACTGAATTGTTGAAATCGATAATTGATATTCGTACTATTGACTACATGAATCTATCTGCCGTCGACCTGAACCTGCTGGTCGCCTTCGAAGCCCTCTACGACACGCGCAACGTCACCCTGGCCGGCCAGCGCATCCATCGCGCGCAGCCCTCGGTCAGCAGCGCGCTGGGACGCCTGCGCCTGCTGTTCCAGGACGAACTGTTCCTGCGCACCGCCGACGGCATGCAGCCCACGCCCAAGGCCACGGCACTGATGCCGGCCGTCGCGGCCGCGCTGGACCACATCCGCCAGGCCCTGGCGCAAGGCTCCGGCTTCGATCCGCGCAAGGCGTCCGGACGGCGCTTCACCCTGGCCGCCAGCGACTATGCCGACGTCGTCATCGTGCCCCACATCGTCGCCGCCCTGCGGCGCGAGGCGCCTGGCATCGACCTGCGCGTGGCCCGGCTGGACCGGACAGCGCTCTACGAACAGCTGGACAACGGCACGGTGGACCTGGCCATCGGCGGCCATCTGGCGCCGCCCAAGCGCATGCTGCCCGAAACGCTTTACACGGAAGATTTCGTCTGCCTCGCCGACAAGCGCCACCCAGCCCTGCGCGGCCGCAAGCTGGACCTGGCGCGCTACCTGGCCCTGCCCCACGCCCTGTTCACCCCCAGCGACGACGGCTCGGCCCGTGGCGTGATCGACGCCGGCCTGGCGCGGCTGGGCCAGCGCCGCCGGGTGGCCTGCACCTTCGCCCACATCGTTGCCCTGCCCCACGCCGTCCAAGGCACGGACCTGATCGCCACGCTGGCGCGTCGCGCCGCACAGCGCCTGGCGGGCGACGGCCTGAGCCTGCGGCCATTGCCGCCCGAGGTGGACCCCGGCCCATTCGACATCGACATGGTGTGCAGCCGCCGCGCCCCCGGAGATGCGGCGCTGGGGTGGTTGCAGGGGGTGGTCCGGCAGGCGGCGCAGCGGGTGAAAACGGCGCCCCGCCTGGCGACGTAGCGGTCAATCAGGCACGGCCGGCACCAACAGATCGGCCGGCAACGCCCCCACGTCCACCACGCCCAGCAGCCCCAGGTTGCGACGCACCTCGGCCACGAGCAGGCTGATCGCATGCGCCACCCCCGCCTGACCCGCCACCGCCGCCGCGTAATTGAATGGCCGGCCCACGAACACGCAGCGCGCACCCAGCGCCAACGCCTTGATCACATCCGAGCCGCGCCGCACGCCGCTGTCGAGCATGACGTCCATGCCGCCCGCGGCGTCCAGCACCTGCGGCAAGGCTTGCAGCGGCGTCATGCTGCCGTCCAGTTGCCGGCCGCCGTGGTTGGACACGATCACGCCGTCCATGCCCAGCGCACGGGCACGCCGCGCATCGTCGGGATGCAGCACGCCCTTGATCACCATGCGTCCCGGCCAGCGCCGCCGCACCGCTGCCGCATGCTCCCAGTTCAGGTGCCCGCGGTCGGAAAAATCGCGCAGCACGCGGGCCGACAGGATGGGCGCGCCACGGGTGGCGTAGTTGTTCTCGAAATGCGGCATGCCATGGCGCCACAGCGTGCGCAAGAAGGTGCCGAACAACCAGCGGGGATGCGTCGCGCCCTGCCAGGCCAGCCCCAGGCTCGGCCGCAGCGGCGTCGAGAATCCGGCGCGCACGTTGTTCTCGCGGTTTGCGGCCACCGGCGTGTCCACCGTCAGCACCAGCGTGCCGACGCCAGCCGCCGCCACCCGGTCGATCAAGGCATCGATCTGTGCCGGGTCCCCGGGCAGATAGGCCTGGAACCAGGTGCCGGGCGCTTCGCTCATCACCGTCTCCAGGCGGATCAGCGACGAGCCGCTCATGATGCAGGGCACTTGCGCCGCCTGCGCCGCCCGTGCCAGCACCAGGTCGCCGCGGTAGCTCGTCAACGCCGAAATGCCCATGGGCGCGATGCCCACCGGGGCGGCATAGCGCGTGCCCAGCACCGTGGCCTGCGTGCGGCATGCCGAGACGTCCACCAGCACCCTGGGGCGAAACGCATAGCGCTCGAAGGCGCGACGGTTGGCGCGCTCGGACACGCCGTCCTCCACCGCGCCCGATACGTAGGCGAACAGGGGCTTGGGCAGCACGCGACGGGCCGCCGCCTCGAAATCGTGCAGGCTGAGCAGATGACGCAAGCGTCTGGACATGGACGGACTCCTGGCGCGGGCGGCCATCGCGGGCCGCACGGGTGTCGTGGGCAATGGCGCACGACTATAGGCGCGACCGCACTTTGAATAAAGCGACTTTATCGATATTTTTTATTACTCTTTTGTTCACTCTCGATCTTGCCGGCTACGCCGCCGTCCCCCATGACACTCAAACAGCTCGAAGCGTTCTACTGGGCCGCCACCTGCAAGAATTTCGCCATTGCGGCCAACCGGCTCAATATCTCGGTGTCGTCGCTGTCCAAGCGCATCGGCGAACTCGAGGCGTCGATCGGCGCGGACCTCTTCAGCCGCACCGCCCGCAGCGCGACGCTGACGGCCTTGGGTGAACAGTTGGTGCCGCACGCCAAGGACCTGCTGCGCAACGCCGACCAGTTCATGCAGCAGGCCAGCGACAACCTGGCCTATTCCGGCCGCTGCCGCTTCGGGGCGGGCGAGCTGACCTCGCTGACCTGGATGCCGCGCTTGATCGACGTGATCCAGCAGGCCCACCCCAACCTGCTGGTCGAACCCTTCGTCGGGGTCGGCGAACTGGTCGAACGCGGCCTGGAAGACGGCGAACTCGATTTCGCGGTCATTGCCGGCCCGTCTTCGCGCGCCTCGATCGCGTCCAGCCTGATCGGCAGCGCCGAATTCGAATGGGTCGCCACGCCGCGCGCCGTGGCGGACCCGGCTGCGCTGCGCCCCGCGGACCTGCCGGGCCAGACGCTGATCACCCTGCCGCAAAGCTCCGGCGCCATCCGCATGCTGGACGACTGGCTGACCGAACAGCATGTCTCGCCGGGGCGCACTCTGTGCTGCAACAGCTGGGGCGCCATCGCCGGCCTGCTTTGCCAGGGCCTGGGGCTGGGCTTTCTGCCCAAGGCGTGGGCGCACATCCTGATCGCGCGCGGTGACCTGCTGCCGCTACCGGGGTTTGCGCCGCTGCGCCCGCTGCCCTACACCTTCCAATGGCGCCGCGACGACACCCGGCCGCTGTTGAAGACGCTGCGCACGCTGGCGCAGGCCACCCTGGATTTCCATGCGCCCACCGGCCTGGTCTGACGCCACAGGCCGGATTGATCCCGTCCCCGCGCGGACAGGTCCAAGACGGCGGCGTGCGCCATCAAGCTTTCCAAAAAGCGTTTCATAGATCTGCAAATTATTCGCTTTATCTCGCAATAGCCGCTCGGTAGAGTCGCCCCTGACACTCATCCCTGACGGAGACATTGCGACATGCCGGACTTTGGCTTCACCCTGCACGACTGCCCGCCCGGGCCCGACCGCGACACGCTGCTCGCCTACCGCGACCTGGCGGTCGCCAACATCAGCGATGCCATGAGCCGCACGGTCGGCACGAGCGCCCTGCGCCCCCTGCATCGCAGCCGCCGCATCCTGGGCCGGGCCTTCACCGTGCAGACCCGGCCGGGCGACAACCTGATGGTGCACAAGGCCATCGACATGGCCGAGCCCGGCGACGTGATCGTGGTGGATGCCGGCGGCGACACCCATAACGCCATCATTGGCGAAATCATGGCGGGCTGGGCCGCCAGGCGCGGCCTGGCCGGCTTTGTCATCGATGGCGCGGTCCGCGACAGCGACACGCTGGCCGCTGGCGACCTGGCGATATACGCCCGCGGCATCGCGCACCGCGGCCCGTACAAGGACGGCCCCGGCGCCATCAACGTGCCGATCACCGTGGACGGCATGGTCGTGCTGCCCGGCGACCTGCTGGTGGGCGACGCCGACGGCTTGCTGGCCATCCGGCCCGACCAGGCGCCGGCCATCGCCGAGCGGGTGCGGGCGATTGCCGCGAACGAGGCGGCCATCCTGCGGGACATCGCAGCCGGCACGCTCGACCGCCGCTGGGTCGATGCCACGCTCAAGGCGCGGGGCGTGCTGTGAGCGCGCCGCATCCTGCCGGCAGCCCGCCGCGCGTCACCCCGGCCCGCCTGTGCCGCCTGGACCTGTGGCTGGACCCGGTGTTCGACCAGATCATCGGCGCCGCCCCGGACATCGCGCTGTCGGTGCTGCCCGCGCGGGGCGATGACGCCCGCACACTGGCGGGCCTGCGCACCGCCCACGCCTATCACGTGTCGGCCGCCAAGGACGAATTGCCGCGCCAGTGGTTCGTCGGCGAAGCGCTGATCGCCCAATGCCCCGACCTGGTGGTCGTCTCGTCCGGCGGCGCCGGCTACGACACCGTCGACGTCGCAGCCTGCACGCGGGCCGGCATCGCCGTGGTCAACCAGGCCGGCGCCAACGCCGCGTCCGTGGCCGAACATACGTACGCGCTGCTGCTGGCCGTGCAGCGCCGGGTCGTCGAATCGGATCAACGGCTGCGTCACGACACGGGCTTCTCCCGCGAGGACCTGATGGGCCACGAAATCCGCGGCAGCGTCATCGGCCTGGTGGGGCTGGGCCAGATCGGCACCCGCGTGGCGCAGATCGCCCAGGGCTTCGGCCTGCGCGTGCTGGCCCACGACCCGCTGCTGGACGACGACACCATCCGCCAGCGCGGCGCGCAGCCCGTCAGCCTGGCCGACCTCCTGGCGCAATCCGACGTCGTGTCCTTGCATTGCCCGCTGGACGCGACCACCCGCGGCCTGATCGATGCCCGGGCCTTTGCCGCCATGAAGCCGGGCGCCGTGTTCATTTCCACCGCGCGCGGCGGCATCCACGACGAAAACGCGTTGTGCGCTGCCTTGCAGGGCGGCCATCTGCGCGGTGCCGGACTGGACGTCTGGCAGCACGAACCGCCGCCGCACGACGCGCCGCTGCTGGCCCTGCCCAACGTCGTGGCCACCTTCCATACCGCCGGGGTCACGCACGAAGCCCGCCGCAACGTGGCGCGCTCGTCGGCGCAGCAACTGCTGGCGATGCTGCGCGGCGAACGGCCACCGCAATTGATCAACCCTGAAGCGTGGCCCAAGGCCGCCGCCCGCATTGCCGCATTGACCTAGAAAAAAGATCGCGGCGCCCCGCCGACGATCCCTACCGCGAGGAGACAACCATGCAACATCGCACTACGCGCCCGGCCCGACGCCGGCTGGCCGCCATCGCCCTGGCTTGCGCCGGCCTGTACGCCGCCGCCGTCCCGGCCGCCGGCTACCCGGAACGCCCCATCAACCTGATCGTGTCCTATGGGCCCGGCGGCGGCACCGACCTGGTGGCGCGCATGCTGGCGCCCTATCTGCAGAAGTACCTGGGCAACGACGCCCGCATCGTGGTGCTGAACCGCCCCGGCGCCGGCGGCGCCATCGGCTTCACCGAATTGGCACGGGCCCAGCCCGACGGCTACACCATCGGCTTCATCAACACCCCCAACCTGCTGACCATCCCCATCGAACGCAAGTCCGGCTTCACCTGGCAGAGCTTTGACCTGCTGGGCAACCTGATCGACGATCCGGGCGCCTTCAGCGTGCGCACCGACAACCCGATGAAGACGCTGGCCGACCTGTCGGCCTACGCGCGGCAAAACCCGGGCAAGGTCACGGTCGGCACCACCGGCACCGGCTCGGACGACCATCTGGCCATGCTGAAATTCGAACGGGCCTCTTCCACGCAGCTCAGCCACATCCCCTACAAGGGCGCCGGCGAAGTGCGCGGCGCGCTGGCAAGCGGGGAAATCACCATCGGCGCCATCAATGTGGGCGAGGCGCTGCAGTACCAGAATGGCGGCACGCCCTTGCGCTTTCTCGGGCAGATGGGCAAGACCCGCTCTGCCGCCCTGCCCGACATTCCCACGTTCAAGGAACAGGGCTACGACTTCGAATTGGCGTCGTTGCGCGGCCTGGCCGCGCCCAAGGGCTTGCCTGCCGAGGTGCGCGACAAGCTCACGCAGGCGGTCAAGCGCAGTGTGGACGACCCCGAGTTCCAGGCCAAGGCGAAAGACATGTTCGCGCCCTTGCGCTATCTGGCGCCGCCCGACTACGCCCGCGAACTGGCGGCGGGCGAGGCGGAGTTCAAGCAGCTGTGGCAAGAGGCGCCCTGGCTGGACAAGTAGGCGGATGCGGGCCGGCCGGGGCCGGCCATGCCCGACGGGGCCGGGTCAGCTCAGGTCTGGCCCTGACGCAAAGGCGCGGCAGACGATCTGCCGCGCCGGTCATGCCGCGAGCCCGGCCTCAATTGGGTTTTTCTTCGAAGCCCGCATAGCCGTCGATATACGCCCGGCCCGAGCAGCGCACCATCGCCACGCAGTTCGGCGCGCCGGTCTTGCTGCTGCAAACGTCGCGGGCGGCATCGCGCGCCGCCTTGGGATCGGGGTTCAGTGCCGTGAAACCGGTGCCGCGGCCCTTGCTGCCCTTGGCCCAGGCCAGGCCCACGCAGCTGTCCTTGTAGGTCAGCACCTTGGTGCAGCCTTCGCACTCTTCCCATTCCAGCAGCTTGTTGATGGCATCCTTTTCGTTGGGATAGCCATCGGCATAGGACAGGCCGCCGGTGTTCGTTTCGGCGATGGCGCCCCAGTATTCGCGGTCGTTCAGCTTGGCCGACAGCGCCTCCAGCTGGGCGGGCGTGGCGGTCTTGGGCGCTTGCAGGTCCTCGGCGCTGTAGCCCGGGCCCACGCACAGCGGCAGCGTGGCCAGGCGGCATTTGCCGTCCGGGCTGCCGGCCGTGCAGCGGCGCATTGCCTTCTTGGCCGCCATTTCGGGCGACACGCTGTTGCCGGGGAACAAGTCGTTCGACGTGAGGTTGCGCGCATACACCATGCAGCTGTCAGAGAACCAGCTCAGGGATTTGCAGTCCTTGCCACCCGCGCGCCGGCATGCGGCCACCCCGGCCGCCTCGGCCTCTTTGCCCGTGTCTTCAGGCAGCGCCCAGTAGATCCTGGCGTGCTTGCCATCCGTGGCGATGCCGCCATACAGCGTGTCCGCGTGCGCGGCCGGGGCAAATACCCCCGCGATCAACGCCAACGCGGCAATGGCCGAGCGAATAATCGGAACAAATCGGGCAAGCATCATCGTCGGTATCCGGATCGAGTGAATTTGGCGGCCACGATCTTAGCAAGCCGGCTACGCCTGCCGCCCCCCTCGCAAATCGCCCCCAGGCATATTGAGTAACAAATTTCACAGGTGGCTGAAAGAAGCTGGCCCCGATTTCCGGTAAAAATGGCGGACTTTTCTCAAGCAGGCGGTCAGCCTGCGGCAACCCGTGCGCCCGTCAGGGTCTCCCGCCGCGCCCCCAGCCTGTCACGAAGAGAAACAAACACGTCGAGCGCCCCCTGGCTGCCCCCAGCGGCCGCGCCCATCCGATCGCAACGGAGCATCGCCCGCATCATGACGCCGTCTCTGCACGCCATTTCCCGCCGGCCGTTTCGGCTTGCCGCAGGCCTGATCGCCACCGCCAGCCTGGCGGCCTGCGCCCCGATGCCCACGGGGGGCAGTTCGGCCCTGCCGTCGCTGGGCAAGGTCTTCACCGAAGGCCTGTCGTTCTCCCCCAGCGTCAACGTCGCCCGCAACATGGAAGGCCGCTCGATCAACGACGCCATCGCCGCGCTCGGCGAACCGTCCAAGAAGCGCGCCATCGGCAACACGATGGAATTGGAATGGTCCGACTACCAGACAGCGCCTTACCAGGAATGGGTGACGACGGGCACGAGCCAGCAGGTGGTGGGCATGATCCCCGCCACCAACACGTCCGCCGCGACGCCGGTGTTCCAGCAGAACAGCACGGGCTACATGCAGAACCGCACCCGCGTCTATGAATGCAAGGTGCTGATGCGCATGAAAGACAGCGTCATCATCGGATCCACCGTCGATGGCAACGTCTGCCCGGAATTCATCGCGGCGCTGCGTAAATGGGCCGGTGAAAACGAAGCGCGCAATTATGTCGTCAAATAATCGCGCGGGCATGCCCGGCAATAACCGCGGAACCGGCGTAACTCATGCGCTTGCATCCGCGGCATTCAGTTTCTGGAAAGCAATCTTTTTGTCGACATTATTTCCGCGCCAAAGATAATCGCGGCAGTGGCGAATAATTATTCGCGCTGCCCATTAATTTTCCGCCGCGCCTGCCGTTAGTCATTCTGAATATCCCCGGCACGATCACTGGGCAGCTGTTGCCCGCCTGGAATACCGCAGACATGACTACGATCTCCTCTTCACTGCCCCCGCTCGTCATCGCGCCGCAAGCGCCAGCGAGCGGCGTGTCCCGCGTTACCAACGTCAACCGCAGCCCCGAGCCGCCCGCGTCCACTTCGGTCACGCTGGGCCAGCAATCGACCGGCGTGCTGACCTATTCGCCCAACACGCTTTCCGCCAACCCGGTGCAGGAACCCGACGCCCTGTCGTCGCTGATGTCGGACAACGTCCGCTCGTCGTCCCTGACCGGTCAGTTCAAGGGCCTGGCCGCCGCGCTGCTGTCGCGCTTCCAGACCGATGGCGGCAACTACTCGCAATTGGTCCCCGCGACTCGCTCGGCCGCGGCCGTGGACGGCGTCGATGGCCCCCAGGCTCAAGCCCAGGCTGATAACTCGGTGGCCCTGCGCATCACCACCGCCAGCGGCGCCAAGGTCAACATCACGCTCGACAGCAATGCAAAGGGCCTGGCCGTGCAGATCGACGTGGGCGACGCCAAGCTCACCGAGGCCGAGCGCAATGCCATCGCCGGCTTGTCCAAATCGTTCCAGGACGCCGTTGACGGCCTGGCGTCGGTGCCGCCCAAGCTGGCCCTCGGCGCGTTGTCCAAGATCGACACCAACGTCCTGTCGTCGGTGTCGCTGGAAGCCACCGTCGGCGCCGAAGGCCCGGACCAGGTCAGCTTCAAGTTTCAGGCCGACGCCGGCCAGCGCGCGCTGACCGTCAAGACCCTGGCCGGTTCCGCCCAGATCAACGTGGATGTCAGCAAGCCCGCCCAGTTCGGCAGCGCCCAGCAGCAATCCGCAGCCATCGACAGCTACCTGACCAAATTCGACAGCGCCCAGAAGCGCGGCGAAGGCGACGCCGCCTTGATGTCGTACTTCAAGCAAGGCTTCTCGGACCTGCACCGCAGCTATGGCGCCTGGTCGCCCCAGGGCGCCACCAACCGCCTGGGCGCGCCGGCTGAAGTCCACCGCACCATGCTGTCCGGCCTGGCCGACTTCTCCGCCTCGGTCAACCAGGCGCCCGTCGCGTCCAACCCGGCTCAGCCGCGCGAACTGGACACGTTCTCGTACCAGACCTCGCAGAACACCAGCAGCAGCGGCCGCCCGCAGTTCGACCTGGCCATCACGCAACAGCAGCAGTCGTCGCTGAGCGCCAGCTTCCATCGCGCGCTGTCGCTGGACCAGAAGCTGAACCTAACTACGGACCCGGATTCGCAGAACTACGCTTTCTACCAGATCCGCGACAACTACGAGAACAAGACCGACATCGGCTACGAAGACGGCAAACTGGCCAAGGCCTCGTTCACCGAGACCAGCACGCTGTCCACCACGGTCTCCAAGTTCGTCAAGGGCAAGCTGGTCGACCAAAGCGCGATTCCGTCCACCCAGACCCGTTCGCGCGACCTGATGGAGCTGCTGCGCGCCGCGGACCTGGATGCTCCGCTCAAGGACGCCACGACCCCGCGCGACCAGGTCGAGGCCGCCTTGATCCGCAAGCAGGAAGACCTGGCCCAGGCCGTGGCCCGCGCCCGCGGTTAATCCCCGCTTCCCGCGCAACGGCAAAGGCGCCCCGAGGGGCGCCTTTGTCTTGTCCGCTTTTATCCGCGTACGGCTACGCGCCTTCGGGCAGCTTCGCGATCACCTTGATCTCGAAGTCAAAGCCGTACAGCCACGTCACGCCCACCGCGGTCAGCGTCGGGTGCGGCGCCTGGCCCCAGTAGTCCGGCACGACTTGCCAGATGGTCTCGAACCTGGAGGCCGGGTCCACCATGAACACAGTCACATCGACCACGTCTTCAAACGTGGCGCCCGCGGCCTTCAGGATGGCGTTCAGGTTGTCGAACGCCTGGCGCACCTGGGCCTGCAGGTCGGGCTCGGGCGAGCCGTCTTCGCGGCTGCCCACTTGGCCCGACACGAACAGAAAGCCGTTGGACCGGATGGCCGGCGAATACCGGTTGCGTTCATATAGCGCCTGGCGTCCAGCCGGAAAAACCACATCACGTGTTGCCATTCGATTGCTCCCAGGGCCATCCGCCCGCATTGATCATGCAGGCACTTTACGGACCCCTTGCGGCGCGATAAACGGGCAACCCTGCCCATCACTGTTTGTAAAATGCAAACAATCCCCAGCCCTCGGAGTGACCATGGACCGTTTCGATGCCATGCAGGCGTTCGCCCGCGTCGTGGAAACCGGCAGCTTCACCAAAGCGGCCGACACCCTGCACATGAGCAAGACCAGCGTCACCCAGCTGGTGCAGCAACTGGAGGCACGGCTGCGCGTGCGGCTCTTGAACCGCACCACCCGCAAGGTCAATGTCACCGCTGACGGCGCGGTGTACTACGAACGCGTGCTGCGCCTCCTGGCCGACATGGACGACGCCGAAACCAGCCTGTCCAGCGCCGCGGCCGTGCCGCGCGGCCGGCTGCGGGTCGACGTGCCCAGCCCGCTCGCCCGCATGATTCTGGCGCCCGCCCTGCCCGCCTTCCATGCCCGCTACCCCGACATCCAGCTGGACATGGGCGTCAGCGACCGCATGGTGGACATCATCGGCGAGAACGTCGACTGCGTCGTGCGCGGCGGTGAACTCACCGACCAATCGCTGATCGCGCGCCGCGTCGGCGACCTGCAACTGCGCGTGTACGCCGCGCCCAGCTATCTGCAGCACGCCGGCAAGCCGGCGCATCCGGCCGACCTGGAAGACTCCCACCACCGCATCGTCGGCTTTCTGTGGTCACGCACCGGCAAACCCCTGCCCTACGCCATGCGCCGCGGCGACGAAAGCGTGCATGCCCAAGGCCGCTACATCGTGGCCATGGACGACGGCAATGCCTACCTGGCAGCCGGCTTGGCGGGCATGGGCATACTGTGGCTGCCCGACTACATGGCCCTGGAACACTCGGCCCGAGGCGAATTGGTGCCCGTGTTCGAAGACTGGAAGCTGGACCCCATGCCCCTGTACATCGCCTACCCGCCCAACCGGCACGTCAGCGCCAAGCTGCGGGTGTTCATCGAGTGGGTGGCGGAATTGATGGCGGAACACGCGCCGCTGATGCGGCCCGGCGCCTAGCCGAACCACGGTACGGCATCGATGGCGGGCATGATGTCGCCCGCCCCCGCCGGCTCGATGACCAGTTCCGCTGCGGGGTCCCGGTCATCTTCGTACGACACCGCGAACTGCCGCAGCGTGACGCGATACAGCCCAGGCCCGATGGGCAGCTGCAATTGTTCGTCGCGGGTAGGCATTTCATCGTCAAACTGCGCGGCCATGGTCAGCTGCGAGTAGTCGGTCAGCCAGAGCCCGCCTTCGCCAACGCGCACCAGGCCGGACACCGTGCGCCAGGCCGCCCCCGGCGAGGCCGCATCCGCGATGCGCAAGGACGCATCGGCCAGATCCGGCCCGGGAAACGCCGCAAACAGCGTCTGCGCATTCATCTGCCGCACAAAGCGTTCGAGCACCTGGGCAAGCGTCCAGTCTTCGTGCACGTACCCCTGATACGTATCGGGGCAGACCAGCGCAACAAAGCCGTCTTCGTCGACATGGGCGTGCAATTCGAACGGGGTGAGGCTCATGGCGGGGTTTCCTGTGCGATTGGCCGTACAGCAATGGCGACAAACGAGTATCCGCCAAACGCCGGCAACGGAACAAGCTCGTATCGACCGCAGCCCTTCGGCCTTGCGCAGCGCCCCCACCGCCCAACTGTTTGCCGCCCGCCTCCGAGATTTGAAATATCAACAAACATTGTGTATCACCCTGCGCAGGCAGGCGCCGAAAATTGGGTAGCATTCACCTGCCTCAACCCATTTGCTTCACCCCTCCGATGTCCCTTGCCACCCCAACCCCGCGCGAGCACTGCCGAGCCCTGTTCGGCAATCCCGTCGCGCCCATCGATGTTTGGGAACGCGAGTTCGACCACGACGATGCCGCGTTGCACGCCCTGGCAAAGAAAGACTGGCGGGACATCAACGCCGACGAACTGAGGCGGTACTACTTGCTGAATCTCGTCCATGTCGAGCCGCTGCAGCCCGAGGTGTTTCGCTATCTGTTTCCCTTGTGCCTGGCCTATTGGCAAGAGGCGCTGATGGACGACAGCGGCCCGGCTTTCGACAACTGGCACGATGTGATGCGCCGAACCTGCTTGTTTGAGACGATGATGACGCCGCCGCAGGCGCAAGCTGTCAAGACGTTCATCACAGACAGCCTGTTGGCAAGGCTGGACCGTGAACGCGGCTTTCTCTATGACGGCTCGCGTACCCCCGCCTACACCTGGCAGTTCGAGATCAATGAACTGGGCGGCAGCCTGCCTTTGGTAGCCCGGTTATGGGACAGATGGTGGGCCGTCGACAGCCCGGGCAAGGCGGTTTCGGCCATCATGTACGCTTCCGGTTTGATTTACGAAGAGGGCGAAAATCCCATCTTCGGCGCCTGGACCCGCGAGCACGGTGGCGGCGGCCCCTATCTGTCAGACGCTGGCGCGAGCGCTGACTGGTCAGCCGATAACCTGCAGGCTTTGCGCGAACGCCTGACGGTCGAGCGATTGCTGACGCTGGTGGACCTGTCGGCTCAACGCCTGCGGCAAGAGCCGGAATTCGCGCTAGCCATGCGCATCGCCGTCGACGCCCGCGACAGAACCGACATCATCGAAATACAGATCGATGCTCTGCTCGAAAGTCTGGCCACGCAGTCTCAATCGTGCTGGCCATGACGGCTGCCCCGACGACGGCCGGGGCCTGCGCGTCCGCTCTTCCATTGCCGATGATTGACCCCACATCCCTGCACCAAGGCCCCCCCATGACCCACATCGACCGCCTGCGCCTGCCCGACGATGACCCCGCCTTCGGCGGCAACCGCATTTTCGACCTGTTCCAGTATTCGCCTGCCGTCACGGCCAACGGCATGGTGTTCATTGCCGGCCAGATCGGCCTGCGCGCCGACGGCACGATTCCCGAATCGGCCGTGGACCAGGCCGATCTGGCGTTCCAGCGCATTCAGGCCGTTCTTGCGCACCTG
Organism: Achromobacter sp. 1014246743; assembly: GCF_059760725.1. NCBI lineage: Bacteria > Pseudomonadati > Pseudomonadota > Betaproteobacteria > Burkholderiales > Alcaligenaceae > Achromobacter > Achromobacter sp. 1014246743. The sequence continues at coordinate 30,557 of NZ_JCBANA010000035.1, read as the reverse complement.
AACCTGGACTTCACCGATCTCGTCGAGCTGGTGACCTATCACGTGGACGTCGGCGCGCAACTGGCCGACTTTCGCGCCGTGAAGGAAAAGTACATCCGTTCGGATTTTCCGGCCTGGACGATCCTGGGCGTCGCGGCCCTGGCCCGGCCCGAACTGGTGATCGAAATCAAGGCGATTGCCGCCACCCGACCCGTCGAACCCCGCAAAAAGGACTGAATCCCATGCCGTTGACTTCCCTGCTTGCCCGCGTCTGCCTGCTCGCCGTGTTCGCCCACGCGGCGGCGTCAGCCCATCCGACGGGTCAACCGGAACAGGAGTCCGCAGAAGCGTCCTGGGACCAAAAGATGGACCAGCGCCGCGCCAGCATCGACGCCCTGCTGGGCAAGGCGCGGCAGGACGGCATGGCGCTGCTGGTGATTCCCACCCTGAACCTCGATGCCCAGGGCAAGCGGGATTTCCACGACCCGGCCACGCGGATGCGGTTCATGCAGCAAAGCAGCACCATGATGCATTGGAATCACAAGGCCGACGACGGCTACGCGATCTCGGTCGGCCATGCCGAGCACAAGGCCGACATTCCCGACCTGGGGCCGCTGTTCCAGACCCCGCGCGGCAAGCTGACGTACCAGGTGATTCCCGTCTGGCCGGGCGAGTACCGCTTGAATCGCATTGCCTACCACCAGATGGACGCCACCCCGCCCAAGGCCGTCAGAAGCATTCCGGTGGCCGACATGCTGGCCAAGGTCGGCATCGCCGAACTCACCCCCACCACCGACCGGGACTTCAAGAAGACCGCCCCCTGGTCCAACTCGGCCGAACAAGCGGACGACGGCCTGGGCAATGGCTGCGGCCTGGTGCTCCGCCTGGGCGGCGGTTGCGACGAACTGGCCCGCGTGTTCCGCTGGGACGCCAGCGCGCGGATCGCGCTGCAACAACGCCAGGCCGAAGCCGTCCAGGTGCCCGGGGTCGACGTGCTGCTCAGTTTTTCGCCCATCGCCGACATCACCCTGCACCAGGGCGAAGCCGTGCTGACCGACGGCTTCGTGCTGCTGGACGACCAGCCGGTGCTGGCCAGGAACCTGTGCGAAACATCGCTGGATTTCGTGCGCTGCGCGGTGCAGTCGATCACCGTGCAACGCCTGCCCGCCAGCCTGGAAGATTTTCGCCAGGCGCCGGGGGCCGATACCTTCAACCTGCCCCAGACGCATGCGGCCCTGCGCGACCTGGTCTACCGCGCACCCAACGTGCACGCCAAGCCGGTGACCGGCGGCTCACCCAATCTGCTGCGGGCCCAGTAAACCCGGCCTGCCTCGCGGCACGCCGGCATACGGGCGTCTCGGCACCAGGAACGCGACAAATCAGGGCCATATTCGGAACCGTCAGCCCGCTCGCGTTACTAAGGCCTTACCTATCACAAGGAGGGTCTATGGACGCCAATACGTCTGGCACCGTGAAAGCGTGGATTTCCCGATTGGAAGCCGCCATGGGGATCACCATCGGCGCAACCGAACAAGGCGCATTTGCGCTGCGCACCCAGGGCGGCGCCCCCGTCGTCATCGAGCCCGTTGCCGGCCAGATGGGACTGATCCTGTCAGGCCAGATCGGCACGGTTGACGACACCACGCCCACCCCGTTGCTGCTCGCCCTGCTGGCCGCCAACCTGGTGCCGGGCATGGTGGCCCCCAGCAGCATCGGCCTGCAACCCGCAGACCGCACGCTGGTGGTGCGCCTGTTGTGGACGCCGTCGGAAGCCGGATGGACGCAAGACGGCTTTTTCAACGTTCTCAGCGCCTTTGGCGAGCAGGTCGATGCCCTGGCCGCTGCCATCGCCAGCCGCAGCATCGAACAGCTGCTGCCGTCGAAAGCGCCCGCACCGGATGCCGCGCCCGCCCAGGGCCCGGCCCATTTCGCCTGAACAGGAAGCGACACCATGAGCACGCCTTTCGACAGTATCCGCAGCCTGTTCCGGCCCACGAGCACCGCCTCGACCTCGCTGCAAGAGGCCGACACGTCCCTCAAGAAGTTGGATACGGCCCTGGACACCACATCCAAGGTGGCCGACACCTTCATGAAGGAAGGCATTCCGAAGACGACCACCAGCATATTCCTGGGCAAGCTGGGCATCGTCGGCAGCTTCGTCAGCACGGCCCGCGCCTACCAGGACGGCGACGCCAGCGCCATGTTCGCCGGCGGCGCCAGGATCGTCGGTGCGATGGGGACCGGACCGCTCGCCAACATCGCCGACGGTATCAACAATGGCGTGGACCTGGTCAAGGGTCTGGACCAGGGCGACATGCAGAAAGTCACCTTTGCCGGAGCGAAGCTCTGTCTGAACCTGGCGGCCGGCGGCTCGGCGCCCGGCATGCTGCTGCTGGGCGCAAGCGAGTTCGCCTTCGACGCCATCAAGAACAATCCCGACGGCTTCCAGCTGCACAACCACGAAACCCAAGAGTGGATGCGCCGGGGTTCGGACGACAATTACGTCGGCGCCTGACGGCCGCAGCGATCACGTCCCTGACCATCGCGCAGTACGGTTTGCCCCGCGCGCGGATTGGTCAGGGTCACCTTCACTTGTCCAAACCCGCCATCAACACATACTTCACCTCGACGTATTCCTCGATGCCGTAATGGCTGCCTTCGCGCCCATAGCCGGAATGCTTGACCCCGCCGAAGGGCACCGACGCCGTCCCCACCGAACCGGAATTGAGCATCACCATGCCCGACTCGATGTTGCGTGACAGCCGGAAAGCAAGCGCCAGGTCGCGGGTATAGGCATAGGCCACCAGGCCGTATTCCGATGCATTGGCGCGCTGCACGACCTCGTCTTCGGTGTGAAAGCGGTAGATCGGGAACACCGGCCCGAAGATTTCGGTGTGTGCGATGCGCATGCCGTCGTCCAGGCCGGTCAGCACCGTGGGCGAATAGAACAAGCCGCCCTTGGCGTGTGGCTGGCCGCCCAGCACCACGCGCGCCCCGGCGGCCCTGGCGTCGGCGTACGTGTCGTCGCATTGATGACGAACATGACAATCCGCTGACAGTTTTATCGTGTTGGCGATCAATCCTTGCAAGCTGCCATTCAGGCCGCATCACTACAATCAGAACAGTTCCGGCCGTTGATTCCCGCAGCAAAAATCCCTGCACGCCGCGCTGAAATAGTTGTTCACGCCAGCTTGCAGCTTGATGGGAACTCTGCCCGGGCCGCACCGATCCATACTGATTCCTGCCGCTTTTCGATTCGTATTTCATGCCGTCTTCCCAGCAGTCGCCGAATCAGCCTTACGCAGGCGGGATTCGCATCGAAGTCTCCGATTCACGCCAGGCCGCCGCCGCGCGGGACGCGACAGCGCAGTTCCTGTCCGGCCTGGGGTTGCGCGCCACCGCCCATTGCGACCTGCTGGCCGGCCCCGTGCCTGGCGTACACGCCGCGTTGAACGCCGGGTTCGCCGCCACCTACCTGCCCGACCACGACACCACCGGCGTCGCCCGCGCGCTCAGCCTGCGCACCGATGCCAACGCCGCGGACCTGGACCGCGAGATCGTCCTGACCATGCTGGCCAGCCCGGTCGCCTTCACCTTCCCCAGCGTGGCCGAGCTTGAGTCGGCGGTGCGCATACGCCGCTACATCGTGCAGGCCGCCAGCAAGACCGCGCTGGCCTTCGACACCGAACACGCCGAGCGGCCCGACGACTACTTCACCTATGACGAAGCGCGCGGGTTCACCGTGCGGCCCGGGCGCTCGCTGATCGACGGCCTGCGCAAGGCGACGCAGCCCGAGGCCTCGGGCCAGCTGTATTCCTTCTCGTGCTACCGGGCGACGGAATACGTCACGGTGCTGGGCATTGCGCAGGAACTGCACAGCGCCAACCCCGATCTGGCGCGGCGCCTGCAGCGCCAATGGGAAACGCGCGCCGTCATGTCGGGCAGTTTCCACGAGACCTTCCTGCACGAATATGGGTCGCTGGCCGAGCCCCTGCCGCAACGCTTTTACGTGCCGGGCGACCGCCTGTGGTTCCGCAATCCCGATGCGGAATCTTCGGACGTCGAGGGTTACGAGGGGTCCTGGGTGTTCTACCTGGGCGGCGGCCAGTTCAACAATTTCTGGGAACGCGGCGTGCCCTACACGCTGACGTCCAAATGCGTGGAAATCTTCCATTGGCGTGACGGCCTGCGCACTGACACGGCCGGCAAGCGCTACATGGACGAAGACGTGGTCAAGGCCCGCGTGCACGACACGCTGGCCGATCCCAAGGCCACCGCCGCGATTCTGGAGCGCATGATGCGCATCCGCGATCCGCAGGGCGTCTACGACCAGGGCGGCTGCATCGACGCCACCCGCGAACGCGTCCGCTGGGTGCGCCCCGGCCATAGCGATATTGCGCTGCCGGATTTTCCGGGTTCGGCCCGGCCGCTGTCCATCGCGGCCTGATCAGGCGGAATCTGCCGCCTGACGGGCGGAGAATTGCCCCCTATTCCGGGAAAGACCCTCGCTTTATTACAAATGCGATGCGCCCGTGTTAATGTCGATGGATTCTCCCTCATTCCATCGACGGGCCATTGCCTGAACCAGACCTTGCGAGCCATTTTCTTGCCCCGGGGTCACTTGCCATGGCCAGCTTTACAGCCATCCATGCCATATCTGCTGCACGCCCAATCAAACCCGCACGGCTCGTCATGACGCTCCCGCAGGAATTTCCCATCGTGGGCGTGGGCGCTTCCGCTGGCGGCATCGAAGCACTCGAAGGTTTCTTCCGCGGGCTGCCGCCCTTGCCTGGCGTGGCGTTCGTGGTCGTCACGCACCTGAGCCCGTCGCGCGAAAGCCACCTGCCTGAAGTGCTGTCGCGTTACACGACGCTGCCGGTGGTGGCCGCCGCCGATAATCTGCCGGTGGAGATCAACTGCGTCTACGTGCTGCCGCAAGACGCACTGATGTCCATCAGCCACCGCCGCCTGCGGGTGCTCAAGCGCGCCGCGGACCTGCCCGGCCGTCGCCCGATCGACCTGTTCTTTTCCGCACTGGCGCGCGACTGCGGCGATTTCGCGGCGGGGGTGATCCTGTCCGGCAGCAATTCCGACGGCACGCTCGGCATCAAGGCCATCAAGGAACACGGTGGCCTGACGCTGGCGCAAGCGCCCGGCGATTTCGGCCCGCTCAACCCCGAGATGCCCGACAGCGCCATCGCCAGCGGCCTGGTCGATTTCGTGCTGCCCGCCGACCAGATGGGGCCGCCCCTGGCGCAATTCGCCCTGCACGCGCCGGCCGACGAACCGCAAACCAGCGGCCCGGTGCGGCTGGACGCAGCGGGGCTTGAAATCAGCAATCTGCTGCGCAGCCGCATCGGCCACGACTTCAGCGGCTACAAGAACAAAACCTTCATGCGCCGCGTGCAACGCCGCATGCACGTCAACCAGATCGACAACCTCGACAGCTATATCGCGCTTCTGAAAAGCGCCCCCCAAGAGGCCGGCGCGCTGTTTCGCGACCTGCTCATCAGCGTGACCAACTTCTTCCGGGATGCCGAGGCCTTCGATTCGTTGCGGCGCCTGGTCATTCCCCAGCTGCTCGAAGGCCGCGGCGCGGCCGAATCCGTGCGCATCTGGGTGCCGGGCTGCGCGACCGGCGAAGAGGTCTATTCCCTGGCCATCCTGCTGCGCGAGCACATGGACGGCATGTCGGTGGCGCCGCAAGTCCAGCTGTTCGCCACCGACATCGACGACCGGGCGCTGGCGGTGGCCCGGGCCGCGCGTTATCCCGGCCAGTTGCTCGAGGGCCTGTCGCAAGAGCGGCGCGAACGCCATTTCTTTGCCGACGGCGACGGCTACGTGGTCAACAAGCAGGTGCGCGAACTCTGCATCTTCTCGCCGCACAGCGTGCTGCGCGACCCGCCCTTCTCCCGCATCGACCTGATTTCCTGCCGCAACCTGCTGATCTATTTCGGCGGCGACATCCAGAAGCAGGTCATCCCGACGTTCCATTATTCGCTACGCCCCGGCGGTTACCTGTTCCTGGGCATGTCCGAGAACGTCAGCCAGTTCGGCGAGCTGTTCAGCCCCGTCGAGAAAAAACACCGTATTTTCCAGCGCCGCGCCGATGTTGCCGCCCCGCCTCGCCCGGCATTGCCGCTGGCATCGCTGCAATCCCGGGGCCAGCCTCGCATCGGCGTACCGCGTCCGCAAGCCGGCACCGCCGCCCTGCGCCAGGCCGTCGACACCCAGGTGCTGTCGCAGCACGCCCCGGCGCACGTGCTGGTCACCCGCGACGGCGACATCGTCTATTACTCCACCCGCACCGGAAAATACCTGGAAGCCGCGGCCGGCGTACCCACGCGGCAGGTGCTGACGCTGGCCCGCAAGGGCTTGCGGCTGGACCTGCGCACGCTGCTGCACGACGCGGTCGAAACCGGCCAGGCCGCCGTACGCAAGGATGTCGTGGTGGAAGACGACGACGGCCGCGTGCAGCGGGTATCGCTGACCGTCGAGCCCCTGGCGGCCCGCCACGAGAGCGAACCGCTTTACCTGATCCTGTTCGACGACCAGGGCCCCGTCCTGTCGCGGGACGAGGCGCAGGCCCACGCGCGCATGCTGCGCCACGATGCGGCGCAGCACATGGAAACCGAGCTGCGCGACACGCGCGAACGCCTGCAATCCATGATCGAGGAATACGAAACCGCGCTGGAAGAACTGAAGTCGTCGAACGAAGAACTGCTGTCCGTCAACGAAGAACTGCAATCGACCAACGAGGAACTGGAAGCCTCCAAGGAAGAGCTGGTGTCGCTCAACGAAGAGCTGCACACCGTCAATGCCGAATTGCACGGCAAGGTCGACGAGCTGGATCGCAGCAACAGCGACCTGCACAACCTGTTCGAAAGCACCGCCATCGCCACGCTGTTCCTGGACCAGAACCTGATCATCCGCAGCTTCACGCCCGCCGTCAGCGACGTGTTCAACATCCTGCCCGGCGACTGCGGCCGCCCCATCACCGATCTGGCCAGCCGCTTTGACCTGCCCTCGTTCGCCAGCGACATCCAGCAGGTCTACGACCGCTACCAGCCGATCGAACGCCGCATTGCCGGCACCCTGGACGGCAAGCACTACCTGCTGCGCCTCGTGCCCTATCGGGGCAGCGACAGCCAGGTCGACGGTGTCGTCGTGACGTTCATCGATATCACCCAGGTCACCCGGGCCGAGCGCCGCCACCGCATCCTGATCTCCGAGCTGCAGCACCGCACCCGCAACCTGCTCGCACTGGTCAAGAACGTGGCCCGGCGCACGCTGGGTGAAGGCGAGCCCTTCAAGCGCCTGGACACCCGCCTGGCCGCGCTGGACCGGGTACAGGGCCTGCTGGGCGAAAGCGGCAACGAGAAAATCGAATTCGGCGGCATGCTGCGCCGCGAGCTGGACGCCGTGGGCAATGAACACCAGATCACGCTCGCCGGACCGTCCGTCCAGGTGCTGCCCGAACGTATCCAGACGCTGGCGCTGGCGATTCATGAACTGGCCACCAACGCGGTCAAGTATGGCGCCCTGAGCCACGAAGCCGGGCACCTGGACATCGCCTGGCGCGTACAGCCCCAGGACGGCAAGGACCACCTGCTGATCGATTGGACCGAGACCGGCTTGCCGACCCCCCCCGACGCCACCCGCCGCGGCTACGGCCGCGAGCTGATCGAACACGCGCTGGCGTTCACCCTGCGCGCCAAGACGGCGCTGGAGTTCAAGCAGGACGGCCTCGTCTGCCGTATTGACGTGCCGCTGGAAAGCGAGGACGTCGCCGCGGAGCCCGCCGACAAGGCCTGATCCGGCGCGTCACCCGGGCTTGCCCAGGAATGCCTCCGAGTCACCGGACAGACCTACCGCCGGTAGTCCACCGCAGGCAAGGCGACGGGACTCGGATTGCGCGTCACCCATTCGACCGCCCCTTCGCACAGCAGGGCGGGCTCGCCCGACTTCTGCTTGATCGCTTTCGCGGCGGTGGCGGCCCGTTCCAGCTGTGCGGGGGGCAAGGCAGTCCCTGAGCCCAGATGTCCCAGCAGCGCATCGACCATGCGGCGAAAATCCGCATCCCAGTTCACGCCGCCATTGCCGTCCAGTTCGTTGGCGATTCGGCCTGAGAGACGGATGACTTCGCCTTGTACCGTCGCAGCAGGGCCGCTGGAGGGCACCAGCAGATTCCACAGCGCTTCGTGCTGGTCCTGCCATGCGCCGGCCTGGACGACGATGGGCGAGCGGCCGTCATGCATGGCCCGCCGCGCAACCGGGGCCACGGCGAACAGGCTGTACAGCCGATCGAGCGCGGCGCTGTACTCGTCCACCGAATCGCGATTGAACCCCGCGCGATGAAACTCGAACTGCGTGCCGATCTGCGTGATGAATGCTTCCATGCGCGGCGTCTGGCGCGCGCCGGCTGCCAACATGACGGGCGCCACGTTGGCGATGCCGACAATGCCGCTGTTGCTGCAGCGCTGGAGCGCCCATTCCAGCGGCGTGAGGCCGTCGGCCGTCAAGGCATCAGGGTTGGCGCCACGCTGCAACAACAAGCGAACGTTGTCCGCATGGCCGACGCCGCAGGCCTTGTGCAGCGCCGTGCCCCGCCCGCCCTCGCCGCTGTGGACGTCCGCGCCCAGGTCCAGCAGGACGTCCAGCCGACCCTGCCAATGCCCTGCGCGCGACTGCAAGGGCGTATCGCCATAGCTGTCCGCCGCCGAAATATCCGCGCCCTGCTCCACCAGCCAGCGGCAGAGTTCGTCGGGAAACGCATTGAACGCCAACGCCGTCTGCTTGAAGACCCCGCCGCGGGCATCCACGCTGCATGTGGCGAATACCGCTTTCAAGGCATCGACGTCGCCTTCGGCCAGCAGGTCATCAAAGTTCTTGGGTAATAGCTTCTTCAATTTCATACGACTGTGCAGAGGGCGGTGGGATTGTCCGATCGAGACGGTGTGTCAGACCTTGGCCAGGAACGCATCCGCGTCGCCGGCCTCGCACTTCCATTCGGCAAACACGCCCACCAGGTTGCAGTCGACGCAGCGGCAGCCGATGTAGTACCAGCGCACGTCGTTGCTGTCGGCGTAGAGCGCCACGCCCGACATCAATTCGAAGGTGTCTTCGTCGCACACGCAGACATGGCCGCCCAGGTCGGCCTCGTCGGCGAATTCGGCGCTGTCTCCCATGAAATGGACAACGCCGCACTCGGCGCAGGTGCGTTGGGCGACGCCGGCTTCCTCGTCGGACTCCAGGTTGAACGTGCGGTTGCCACAGGTGCAGACCGATTGCGCGTAGCGGACGGCGGGATATTCGTCGTGGCTGAACTTGGCGATCTCGGTCTTGATGTCTTCTGCCGACGTACCGTACCAGTAGTCGCCTTGCTTCTTCAGTGTCATGGCATTCCAGGAAAATTGACGGATCCCGAGATCCGATTTGAACGTGCTGCCCGCTTCTAGCGCTTGCCGAAGTCCTTCTGCTTGAAATCGGTTTCGCCGCGGTAGCCGTACATCTGCGAGACCTTCTGGAAGTCTTCGGGTGAAAATCCCGTCCACGAATAGTTGCGGACATTGCGCCGGGATTGGGCGTCGCGCACGTAGAACGACAGGGCCGCCTTTTGCTCAGGCAGGTTCACTGCCTTGTGCAGCGACGGCACGAATTCGTATTGGGCCGTGGGATAGGTTTTCTTCACGCCCAGCAAAGTGCTGACCGAGATCTGGGTATCGCTGAATTCGTAGCGGTTCACGAAGACGTAGTCTTTGCGGATGATGAGAAACGCGATCAGGCCCAGCCCCACCGTGGCGACGTAGAAGACCGGCGTATCGATGTGGCGGTCGACGGTGTAGCGGTAGGCGTAATTGAAGACCAGCGACAGCAGGCCGACGGCGATGACCAATTGGCCGAGCTGGGCAAACAGCCACTTGGGTTTGTTCTGGATATTGACGATCATCATTACCTCTGGGCGGGCATTTCGGTGATGGAGTCCGGGTGGGCTGGCCGGAAAATGGGGTAGCCGGCAACCCGCCCGGCCGTAGTGTGCCCCAATGCCGCGCAGGATGGATCGTCGAAAAACGGTTTGTTACCCCTTGGCCAACGACTCGGCCAGGGCCAGGGCCTGCGCCAGGAACGGCGACTTGTCATCCTTGCGGTAGCTGGCGATCACCGGTGACACGAAGGCATCGGCATCGATGGCCACATGGGCCACGTCGCGCCGTTGCAGGCGCTGTACCGACGCCGGCACCACGGTCACGCCCAGTCCGGCGGCCACCAGGCCGATGGCGGTCTGCAGTTCGTTGGCCTCTTGCACCACCTGCGGCGCATGGCCGGCGGCGCGGAACAGGCCCAGCACGTGGTCGGCAAAGTTAGGCCGCGGGCGCGCCGGGTACAGCACGAAGGGTTCCTGGGCCAGGCGGTCGACCGTGACGCTGGCGCTGCCGGCCAGCGCGTGGTGCAGCGGCACGGCAGCCATCAAGGGTTCGGTCATCAGCACGCGCCGTTCAATCGCCGGGTCGTCCAGCAGGATGCGGCCGATGCCCAGGTCGATGCGGCCGGCTTTCAGGGCTTCCAGTTGCGGCAGCGTGGTCATCTCGGCCAAGCCGACTTCCACCCGCGGGTCGGCGCTGCGCAGTTGCCGGATCAGTTCGGGCACGAAGCCGTACAGGGTGGACGGCACGAAGCCGATGCCGAACCAGCGGCGCTGGGTCTGGCCCAGGCGGCGGGTGCCTTCCAGCACTTCGTCCAGCCGCGCCGTCAACAGGCGCGATTGCTCCAGCAGGAAGCGGCCGGCCTCGGTCAGGCGCAGGGCCCGGGTGGTGCGCTCGAACAACGCCACGCCCAGTTCTTCTTCGAACTGGCGGATCTGGCGGCTGAGCGGCGGCTGGGCCATATGCAGTTTTTCCGCGGCGCGGGTGAAGCTACCCGCTTCGGCCACGGCCTGGAAGTACCGAAGTTGCCGCAATTGCATGGCTTATTCAGACCTTAAAGGTATCAATAGAGACCCATATAGTCTTGGACTTCGCTCGATCCTGCAAGCGATACTGCGGCCTATTGTTCACACTGGCTGCAAAAAGTATGAATCCGGTAAGCATAGTCTCGGTCGAAGCGATCCTGGTGGACCTGCCGACCATCCGCGCCCACCAGTTGGCCATGGCGGTGATGCAGCGCCAGACGCTGGTGATCGTGCGGCTGCGCTGCAGCGACGGCATCGAGGGCATCGGCGAAGCCACCACCATCGGCGGCCTGTCGTACGGCGAGGAAAGCCCGGAAGGCATGAAGCTGGCGATCGATACCTATCTGGCGCCCGCGCTGGCTGGCCTGGACGCAGCCAACATCCACGGCGCGATGCGGCGCCTGGAAACGGTGGCGCGCGGCAACCGCTTCGCCAAGTCGGCCCTGGAAAGCGCGCTGCTGGATGCCCAGGGCAAGCGCCTGGGCGTGCCGCTGTCGACGCTGCTGGGCGGCGCCGTGCGCACCCGCCTGCCGGTGCTGTGGACCCTGGCCAGCGGCGATACCGCACGCGACATCGAAGAAGCCGAATCGCTGCTCGCCAGCCGCCGCCACAACACATTCAAATTGAAGGTCGGACGTCGCGCCGTGGCCGACGACGTGGCGCACGTATCGCGCATCAAGCAGGCGCTGGGTGACCGTGCCCGCGTGACGGTGGACGTGAACCAGGCCTGGAACGAGGCCGATGCCGCCGGCGCGATCGCGCGCCTGGAAGCGGCCGGCGTGGACCTGATCGAGCAGCCGATTCCGCGCGCCAACCTGGCCGGCATGGCCCGGCTGGCCGCGCGCTTCGTGGTGCCCATCATGGCGGACGAGGCGGTGAACGGCCCGGAAGACGCGCTGGAGATCGCACGCCAGGGCGCGGCCGACGTGCTGGCGCTGAAGATCGCCAAGTCGGGCGGCATCCATGAAATGCTGCGCACCGCCGCGGTGGGCGACGCCGCCGGCATGTCGCTGTATGGCGGCACGATGCTGGAAGGCTCCGTGGGATCGATCGCCTCGGCCCACGGCTTTGCCTGCCTGCCGCGCCTGTCGTGGGGCACCGAGTTGTTCGGACCGCTGCTGCTGAAAGACGACATCGTCGCCAACCCGCCGCGCTACACGGATTTCGAGATGGAGATACCCAGCGGCCCCGGCCTGGGGCTGGAACTGGACGAAGACAAACTGACGTTCTACCGCAGGGGTAACTGACCCCCCTGCCCCGATCACCCCCGCGCGCACGGCCCCGGCCGTTGCGCCGGCAACAATAATTCAAGCACGACGGAGACAGCATGCCATTTCGCCACGCCTTCAAACACCTTGCCCGGGCCTGCATGGGCCTGGCCCTGCTGGGGGCCGCCAGCGGCGCCTATGCCGACGGCTACCCGGACCGCCCGGTCAAGTGGATCGTGCCGTTCCCGCCCGGCGGCGCGATGGACAGCATCGCCCGCACGCTGGGCGAGTCGATGGGCAAGCAGCTGAACACCTCGTTCATCGTCGAGAACCGCGCAGGCGCGGGCGGCAACATCGGCGCGGCCAGCGTGGCGCGGTCCAAGCCGGACGGCTACACGATCCTGATCGTGGCCAACGGCATGGCCGTGAACCCGGCGCTGTACGCCGACCTGAACTACGACCCGATCAAGGATTTCGCGCCGATCTCGCTGTTGGCGGTGGTGCCGAACGTGCTGGTCACCAACCCCGCGCGCAACGACGTCAAGAGCGTGGACGACGTGATCGCCAAGGCGAAAGCGCAGCCCAACCACTACACGTTTGCGTCGGCCGGCGTGGGCACGTCGATTCACCTGGCGGGCGAGCTGTTCGTGTCGATGGCCAAGATCGACATGCTGCACGTGCCGTACAAGGGCAGCGGCCCGGCCATCGCGGACCTTCTGGGCGGCCAGGTCGACTACATGTTCGACAGCATCACGTCGGCCAAGCCGCACATCGAAGCCGGCAAGCTGCGCGCGCTGGCGGTGACCACCAGCAAGCGCTCGGCCGCGCTGCCCAACGTGCCCACGGTGGCCGAAAGCGGCCTGCCCGGCTACGAACTGATGCCCTGGTTCGCCGCCTTTGCGCCGGCCGGCACGCCGCCGGAAGTCGTGGCCAAGCTGAACGCCGCCATGCGCCAGGCGCTGAACGAGCCCAAGGTGAAGGCCACGCTGGATTCGATCGGCGCGGAATCCATCGGCGGCTCGCCCGACGAACTGCGCGACCACCTGGCCAAGGAAACGGCGCAGTGGAAGGTGTTGGTCAAGGAACGCAACATCAAGATCAACTGAGCCGCTTGCGGGCTTGAATGGCGGCCTTCGGGCTGCCTTGGATGCGCCGGCCGGGCTTTGCCCGGGCCGGCGCTGTCGCGTCGGGCGCGCCAAACGCACCGTTTGCCGTGACGGCGAGCCTGCGATGACGTGCGGCGCGGCGATCGCGTGCCGGCTGCTAGGCCGGCGCCGTCGCATCCAGCAGATGATCGACGATGGCCAGGATCTGGTCGGCCGCCTGGGCGATGTGGCGTTCCAACGCGGCCTCGGCCTTGTCGGCCTGGCCCTGGCGGCTGAGCGCGATGAGCTCGGAATGTTCGTCGTGGGCCTGCTGGCGGATGGGCGCATTGACGATCTGGAAGCGGAAATAGCGCTCGGACTTTTCATGCAGGGCGCGCACCATCGCCAGCGCCGCGGGCCGCTGGGCGGCGCGGTACAGCAGCTCGTGCAGTTGCCAGTTCAACCGGCCCCATTGATCGGGCGCGGCGCTGTCCATCTCGGCCACCACCTGGGCCGCGCGGTCCAGGTCGGCCGCCTCGTGCTGCTGCACGGCCAGGCTGAACAACCAGGGTTCGAGCCGCAGGCGGATGTCGAAGAATTCCTGCACTTCGGCGCGCGACAGCATCGAGACGTAGGCGCCGCGGTGCGCAATCATGTCGACCAGCCCTTCGGCGCTGAGCTGGCGGATGGCTTCGCGCACCGGCAGCCGGCTGACCCCCAGTTCATCGGCCAGCAGTTCCTGCCGCAAGGCCGAGCCGGGCGCGATGGCGCCGGACAGGATCCGGTCGCGCAGGTCGTCGACCACGAGGTCGACGGCGGTCTTGCGCACGAGGCGGCCGGCAGAGGATGAAGACGAGGCGGAGGATGCGGGCGAGGTCCGGGTCACGTGATACCTGATGCGTGAGGCCGCCCGGCGGGCGCCGCGCGGCTGAGGGATGCCGGCCATCAGCCGGCTGAGGCGGCGGCAGCCGCCATGCCCAGGAAAACCCCGAGAGACAGCGGGTGCCGGTAGCCCGTTTAATGCGAAGTATATTGGATCCATGATCCAGTTGAAACCGACAGCCTCGGCTGCCGGGTGTCACAGGCCAAGCGCCTGTTTTTTCTAGCCTTTTTATTTTGGATCCAATATCCAATTAGAACGATCCGACGGGAACGGCCCGGCGGACCTCGCAACAGGAGCAGCAGCATGAGCATTCAATGGCAAGGCGTCTTTCCCGCCGTCACCACCAAACTGAAACCTGATTTCTCGTTGGACCTGGACGCCATCCGCCAGGGCTTGGAACGGCTGATCGCCAACGGCGTGGGCGGCGTGGTGATGATGGGCATGGTGGGCGAAAACGCCCAGTTGGCCCCCGATGAAAAACTGGCGGTGCTGCGCACGGCGGTCGAGACCGTGCGCGGCCGTGTGCCGGTGGTGTCCGGCGTGGCCGAAACCGGCACCGCCCGCGCCGCCGCCTTCGCGCAGGAAGCGGCCCGGATCGGCGTGGACGGCCTGATGGTGTTTCCGGGGCTGACCTACAAATCGGACGACCGCGAAACCATCGCGTTCTACCGCAGAGTGGCGCAGGCCAGCCCGCTGCCGATCCTGCTGTACAACAATCCGCGCGGCTACGGCGTGGACCTGACGCCCGACGTGGTGGCCGAACTGCTGCAGGAACCCACCATCGTCGCCATCAAGGAAGAGTCCTACGACACCACTCGCGTCACCGACCTGATCACGCGCTTCGGCGACCGGTTGGCGGTGGTCTGCGGCGTCGACGACCTGGTGCTGGAAAGCGCCGCGCTGGGCGTCACCGCCTGGGTGTCCGGCATGGCCAACGCCGTGCCCAAGGCGTCGGTGGACCTGCTGCGACTGGCGGCCGAAGGCGATTTCGTGCGCGCCCGCAAGCTGTACGCCGCGCTGACGCCGCTGTTCCACCTGGATACGGTGGTCAAGCTGGTACAGCACATCAAGCTGGCCGAGCACCTGATCACCGGCAGCGCCGAAACCGTCAAGCCGCCGCGCCTGGACCTGGCCGGCGCCGAGCGCGAACGCACCCTTGCCATCACCCGCCAGACACTGGCCGACCTGGCCGCCTTGGGCTATTGATACGAGAACCGCCATGACACCCCTACGCCTGCCCGCGCTGGCCCTCAGCGCCCTGACCTGCCTGTCCGCCCTGGCCCCCGTGGCCGCCGCCGACTACCCGACCCGCTCGATGGAGCTGGTGGTGGCCTACCAACCCGGTGGCGGCAGCGACAACACCGCCCGCGCCATCGCCGAGGCCGTGCGCCCGCCTCTTCTGGCGCAGCCCACGGTGGTGATCAACAAGCCCGGCGCCAGCGGCTCGATCGGCTGGGCGTATGTCGCCAACGCGCAGCCCGACGGCTACAAGCTGGTGCTGATGACGCCCGAAATGCTGGTGGTGCCGCTGATGGGCATCGGCAAGACCACGGTCAAGGATTTCCAGCCGATCGCCCGATTCACCGACGATCCGTCGTCGGTGACCGTGCGCGCCGATGCGCCGTGGAAAACGGTGGAGGAATTCCTGGAATACGCCAAGAAGAACCCCGAGCGCGTGGCGGTATCGAATGCCGGCATCGGCACGGTGCCGCACATGGCCGCGGCGGCACTGGGCGAACAGACCGGCGTGAAGTTCGTGCATGTGCCCTACCAGGGCTCGGCCCCGGCCATCATGGGCCTGCTGTCGGGCGACGTGCAGGCCACGACAGTGGCCTACGCCGAACTGCAGCAGCACGTGGACACCGGCAAGCTGCGCACGCTGGCGGTCATGGCGCCCAAGCGGCTGGACACCCTGCCCGACGTGCCGACCATGAAGGAACGCGGCGCCGACCTGCAGTTCAGTGTGTGGCGCGGCATCGGCCTGCCGAAGGCGGCGCCCGCCGACGTCGCCGAGAAATGGCGCGCCGCTGCCCGCCAGGTGGCGCAATCGAAGGACTTCCAGGCCTTGATGCGCAAGCAGAACCTGACGCCGTCATACGCTGACCAACCGCAGTTTGCCGCGGACGTGGCCCGGCAGGAGCAGGCGTTCAATGCGCTGGTGCCGAAGTTGAATCTGAAGCCTTGAAGGCGTGCCGGATAGCGCCCCGGCTCAAGGCCGGGGTTGAAGATTCCTTTACGCATTCAAGCCAGAAGATTCAAGCAGACGCCGCGCCGCATTCAATTCTTTCTGGAGCAATTCGGCATCTGGCAACACGGTGCGGTAGTTGGCCGCCATGACTTGGGTCGGCAGGCCATCCAGGGCATAGCGTGCCAAGGCCTGCCCCTTGTCGGCGCAGAGAATCAAGCCCACCGGCGGGTTCTCGTCCGCGTAGGTCCAGTGCGCCTTGGCATAGTTGCAGTACATATGCATCTGCCCCACATCGGCATGTGTCAGGCTGCCCAGCTTGAGATCGACGATGACCAGACAGCGCAATTCGCGGTGAAAGAACAGCAAGTCCACCCGATACCAGGTCTGATCGATGCGCAGGCGGCGTTGCCGCCCGACGAAGGTGAACCCTTCGCCCAGTTCGAGCAGGAAGTCCTGCAGACGCAGGATCAGGGCTTCTTCCAGGTCGGATTCTGAATATTCGTCCTTGAGATCCAGAAATTCCAGCACGTAGGGATCTTTGATGGCGTCGCCTGGCGTGACCGCATCTTCGGGCTTGGCCATGGCGCCCTTGGCGAGCATGCTGGATTTGTCTTTCGACAACGCCGTCCGCTCGTAGAACTGGCTGCCGATCTGCCGATCGAGCTGGCGTACGCTCCAGCCTCCGCGGAGGGCTTCTGCTTCGTAGAATTGGCGCGCGTGGGCATCCTGGACCGCCAGTAGCCGGACATAGGCCGACCAAGGTAGCGTAAAAGCCGGGGCCAAATCGGCCGAGGCAGAATTCCGAGACGGTGTCTCGGAAATTGCCGTACGGGGATAAGCCAGAAAAAAACGCCGCATGTTCTCCAGATTGTCCGGACTGAACCCCCGGCCAAACCGGGCCGTCAGATCGGCTGACAAGCGCACCATCAATTGGTCTCCGTAACCCGCGCGCCGCCTACCTTGTTGCTCGGCCTCGACAATGCGGCGGCCGATTTCCCAGTAGCTGGTGGTCATGACGGCATTGACACTGCGCGCCGCCGCCTGGCGCGCAGTGTCCAGCAGCACCACGATACCGTCGTGGATATCGGCATAACCGGGGGGAATGGCGGCGAGCTTACCCGCCGCTGTAGACGCCTTGCTGACCATGCTGTGACCGTCCTGAATGCGATGCCAACATCACCTGGTCACCAGATTACGTGTGGCCTGAACCGCCGTCATCGGTGAATCAGTCTGCTTCGTCGACGGCTACCACGCTCAGGCGGTTCAGCCCCCCTTCTACTCCACCGTCGCGCCCGACTTCTTCACCACTTCCGCCCAGCGCGGAATCTCGGTGGCCATCAGGGCGCGCAGTTCGTCGGGGGTGCTGCCGACCAGTTCCATGCCCATGGTCTTGCCCAGTTTTTCCTGCACGTCGGGTTCTTTCAGGATGACGGCGATCTCGGCGGCGAGCTTGTCCAGGATGGGCTTGGGCGTGCCCTTGGGCGCGTACACGGCCTGCCACGAGGCCATCTGGAAGCCGGGCACGCCCGCTTCCTGCATGGTGGGCACGTCAGGCGCGAGCGAGATGCGGTCTTTGGTGGTGACGGCCAGCAGCTTGAGCTTGCCGGTCTGCAACAGCGGCAGCGCGGCGGTCATCTGGTCGAACATGAAGGTGACCGCGCCCGAAGACACATCGACCATGGCGGGCGGCGTGCCCTTGTAGGGCACGTGCGTGAGCGGCACGCCGATCATGCTGGAAAACAGCTCGCCGGCCAGGTGGGTGGACGTGCCGGCGCCGGACGAGGCGAAGGTGCGCTTGGACGGGTCGCGCTTGAGCAGCGCGATCAGGTCGGCCACGGAATTGACGCCCAGGTTGGGGTCCACCAGCAACACGTTGGGCAGGTAGGCGATCAGCGAGACGGGCTCGAAGTCCTTGACCGGGTCGTACTTCAGGTTCTTGTACAGGCTGGCGTTGATGGCGTGGGTGCTGATGGTGCCGCCGAACAGCGTGTAGCCGTCGGGCGCGGCCTTGGCCACGTACGTGGCGCCGATGCCGCCGGCCGCGCCGGGCTTGTTTTCGACGATGACGTTCTGGTGCAGCCGATCGCCCAGCTTCTGGGCCAGCACGCGGCCGACCACGTCGGTGGACCCGCCCACGGTGAACGGCACCACATACGAGATCGGCTTCTGCGCGGGCCATTCGGCGGCGAAGGCCGGCAGCGCCAGCGCGCCCAGCAGCGGTCCTGCCAGCAGCGCGGCCAGCGCGCTGCGACGTTGCGTGTTCATGGTTTGTCTCCTGCCTTGTCTATGTCATCAGGCATGCCCGCCGGCGGGATTGCCGGCGTGTACATGGCCCGTTTTCTCTGCCGCCCGGCCAAGGCTCGACGGCCTTGTCGGGGATGCCAGGCGGCGTATGCGGCGTGGTGCCTCAGCGGCCGTGCTGCTGGCGCCAGGCGGCGAATCTGTCCTTGGTGCCGGGGTCGGTGGGCGGGTACAGGCCCAGGATGGACGCGCCGTCCTGCACCTGGCGGGTGACGAAGTCTTCGAAGGCGGTCATTTCCACCGCTTCCACGGCGATCTCGTCGGCCAGGTGCGCCGGAATGATGACCACGCCCTCGCGGTCGCCCACCACGATGTCGCCGGGGAACACGGCCACGTCGCCGCAGCCGATGGGCGCGTTGATGTCCAGCGCCTGGTGCAGGGTCAGGTTGGTCGGCGCCGACGGGCGGTTGTGATAAGCGGGAAAGCCCAGTTCGGCGATTTCAGGGGAATCGCGAAAGCCGCCGTCGGTGACCACGCCGGCCACGCCGCGCTTCATCAGGCGGGTGACCAGGATGGAGCCGGCCGAGGCCGCGCGCGGGTCCTTGCGGCTGTCCATGACCAGCACGGCGCCCGGCGGGCAGGTCTCGACCGCGACGCGCTGGGGATGAGCGCGGTCTTCGAACACCTTGATGGTGTTCAGGTCTTCGCGGGCGGGGATGTAGCGCAGCGTGAACGCGGGGCCGACCATGTTGGGCAGCGTGGCGTTCAGCGGACGCACGTCCTGGATGAACTGGTTGCGCAGGCCGCGCTTGAACAAGGCGGTGCACAGCGTGGCGGTGCTGATGCCAGCCAGCCGGGCACGGGTTTCGGGATTCATGTCGGACACGTCGGAAGCTCCAGGGATCGGATGCGTAAGCAGGTTCAGAAGATTTCGGGTTCGGGCACGGGCGCGCCGAAGCTGGTTTCCAGGAAGTCGAAATCGCAGCCTTCGTTGGCCTGCAGGATGTGTTGCGAGTACATCCAGCCATAGCCGCGCTCGTAGCGCTTGGGCGGCGGCGTCCAGGCGGCGCGGCGCGCGGCCAGTTCTTCGTCGCTGATGTTCAGGTGGATGCTGCGGGCCGGTACGTCGACGGTGATGAGGTCGCCCGTCTTGACCAGCGCCAGCGGGCCGCCGATATAGGCTTCGGGCGCAGCGTGCAGGATGCAGGCGCCGTAGCTGGTGCCGCTCATGCGGGCATCGGACAGGCGCAACATGTCGCGCACGCCCTGCTTCACCAGCTTGGTGGGGATGGGCAGCATGCCCCATTCGGGCATGCCCGGCCCGCCCTGCGGCCCGGCATTGCGCAGGATCATGATGTGGTCGGCGGTGACGTCCAGGTTCTCGTCGTCGACCGCGGCCTTCATGCTGGGGTAGTCGTCGAACACCAGCGCGGGGCCGGTGTGCTGCAGGTATTGCGGCGCGCAGGCGCTGGGCTTGATGACGCAGCCGTCGGGCGCGATATTGCCGCGCAGCACGGCCAGCGCGCCTTCGTCGTAGATGGCGGTGTCCAGCTTGCGGATGACGTCGTCGTTGTAGACCTCGGCGCCGGCGATGTTCTCGCCCAGCGTCTTGCCGGTGACGGTCAGTGCGGACGGGTCCAGGTGGTCTTGAAGGCGCGACATCAGCGCCGGCAGGCCGCCGGCGTAGTAGAAGTCTTCCATCAGGTATTTGTCGCCGCTGGGCCGGATGTTGGCGATGACGGGCACCTTGCGGCTGGCGGCGTCGAAGTCGTCCAGCCCCACGGGGTGGCCGGCGCGGCGCGACATGGCCACCAGATGCACGATGGCATTGGTGGAGCAGCCCATGGCCATGGCCACGTTGATGGCGTTCTTGAACGAGGCCAGCGTCAGGATGCGCTGCGGGGTCAGGTCTTCCCAGACCATGTCGACCACGCGGCGGCCGCATTCGGCCGACATGCGCATGTGGCCGACGTCGGCCGCAGGAATGGACGAGGCGCCCGGCAGGGTCATGCCGATGGCTTCGGCGATGGCGGTCATGGTGCTGGCCGTGCCCATCGTCATGCAGGTGCCATAGCTGCGGGCGATGCCGCCTTCGACTTCGGTCCATTGTTCCTGGGTGATCTTGCCGGCGCGGCGCTCGTCCCAGAGCTTCCAGGCGTCCGACCCGGAACCCAGGATCTTGCCCTTCCAGTTGCCGCGCAGCATCGGGCCGGCGGGCACGTAGACACAGGGCAGCCCGGCGCTGATGGCGCCCATGAGCAGGCCCGGGGTGGTCTTGTCGCAGCCGCCCATGAGCACGGCGCCGTCGACCGGATGGCTGCGCAGCAGCTCTTCGGTTTCCATGGCCAGCATGTTGCGATAGAGCATGGTGGTGGGCTTGACGAACGATTCCGACACCGAAATGGCCGGCAGTTCCACCGGAAAGCCGCCCGCCTGGAACACGCCGCGCTTGACGTCTTCGACCCGCTGCTTGAAGTGGCTGTGGCAGGGGTTGAGGTCGGACCAGGTATTGATGATGGCGATGATGGGCCGGTTGACCCAGTCTTCGGGGGCATAGCCCATCTGCATCATGCGGGAGCGGTGGCCGAACGAGCGCAGATCGTCTTTGGCCATCCAGGCGGCGCTGCGCAGGCTTTCGTAGGTGCGTTTCATAAGCGGGGGCAAGGGGAATAGGGACGGGGCGGAATCGTAGACAAGCCATTTAAACACTAATACATTAGTGCGTCAGCTAGGGAGAAACCCGCTACACTCCCGTTCCACCCGCCTTTACTTGATTTCGCCCTGATGCACAGCCAAAAGCTCAGACTGGACCGCTCGCGACACGCCGCGCCGCAGGTCTTCGAACATCTACGCGAACAGATCGTCTCGCTGGAGCTGGCGCCGGGCGCCCCGCTGTCGCGCGTGACGCTGGCCGAGGCCTATGGCCTGAGCCAGACGCCCATCCGCGACGCCCTCATGAAGCTGGCCGAGGAAGCGCTGGTCGAGATCTATCCGCAGCACACCACGGTGGTCAGCCGCATCGACATCGCGGCGGCCCGCCAGGCGCATTTCCTGCGCCGCTCGCTGGAACTGGAAATCGCCTACATCCTGGCGCAACGGCCCGATCCGCTCCTGATCCAGCGCCTGCAGGCCAGCATCGAGCGCCAGCGCGTCAGCCACGCCAATGGCCAATCGCAGCAGTTCATGGACGCCGACCAGGCGTTTCACCGCGACATGCACGAGGCCGCGGGCATGATCGGGCTGTGGCACATGGCGCAGCGCTACAGCGGCCACCTGGATCGCCTGCGGCGCCTGCACCTGCCCGAAGCCGGCAAGGCCGAACGCATCATGGACGACCACCAGCGGGTACTGGACGCCATTGCCGCGCAGGACGCGCCCCGGGCGCAGCAAGCACTGCGCGAACACCTGTCGGGCACGCTCAGCCAGGTGGCCGAGATCTGCAAGCGTTATCCGGATTACGTGCTGGCCGAATAAGGCCGGCGCGCCACGTCAAAGCCCCGGCCGTGCCGAGGGGGGTCTCGCGATTCAGCCGTTTGGGGCTGCCGGATCGCCCCGTTCAGGGTGCGCGGCCCACATCGTCCAGCGCGTAGCGCAGGATGACGGTCTTGCCGCCCTGCTCGGCATGCACCAGCAGCCCCTGCCCCGCCGCGTCCAGGCCCAGCAGGCCGCGTTCCTGGTCGGGCGACAGCTGGAACGGACGCCAGGTGCGGCCCTGGTCGCCGGAGTAGAAATAGGTGCGGGTGTAGTCGCCGAACGAAAACAGATGGTCGGCGTAGGTCTTGACCACCCAGCCGTTGCGCGCGAACCAGGCCTGGGCGATCCAGGTGCGCTCGCCGCGCACGGCGGGCGTGGCGGCCACGGCGTGCCAGGTCTTGTCCATCGGGTCCAGCCGGTAGACCCGGTTGCCGGCCGTCTCCAGCACAGGCTGGCCCAATTGCACCTGCGCGTCCGGGTCCTGCACCGGCACGGGCGGCGGCACCGGCGTGATGCGGAAGGCAGGCGAGGCGCCGTCCTGGAAGCGGACCTCGAAGCGACGGGTCTGGATGCGCTCGGGGCGCCCCTTGCCGACGCGTTCGCGCCAGCTCCAGCCAACCGCCAGGTCGGGCGCCAGCGGATAGAGCGACCACCCGTAGGCCAGGCTGTCGTCGTCGTCGCCGGTGCGGGCGGCCTGCTCGCGAAAGGCCTTGTCGTAGCGGGCCGCGTCGGGCCAGACCTGTTCGCGCAGCGAAATGGCCCACCAGGTGCGCGCACCGTCTTCGCTATGCAGCAGGCGTTCGCCGTCGGGGCCGTCTTGCAGGGCCACGACGCGGGCCGGGGTCAGGAATGCGGTGTGGCGCTGCGGCGGGCCCAGCGCCACATCGGGTTCGTAGCGCCAGCTGGCGCCGTGGTCGTCCGTGCGCAGGGTTTCGGACACGGCGCCCGGCGCGCCCAGGCGCGCATCGCGCGAGGGGCCAGCCACCAGATACAGCGTCTGGCCTTGCGGGCCGGGGACCAGGGTGACGCCGGTATCGCCCCCGATGGAGCCCAGCAACGCGTAGCGGCCATTGTCGCGGCCGCCATAGACCAGGTTGCGGACCTCGCGGGCGGCAGCGGCGCTGCGCAGCGGGCTGTCGGCATGCGTGGGCAGCAAGGCGTCCAGCACGGGGGCTTGCCGCAGCGGTTCGACGTCGCGGGGGCCGGCGATCAGTTGGCCGGTCAGGAACTGCTGGGCGCCGAAGCGGTAAAGACGCGTGCGGGAATAGCCGGCCAGGGGCGGACCGTCAAGCTCGCCGATGACCTCGCTGCGGACCAGCGGCGGGCCCGGCGGGACTTGTTGATAAAAGCCGTAGGCCAGCACCCCGGTCACGGCGATGGCGGCCGCGCCGGCCAGCACCCTGATGTTCATCGCGATGGCCTTATCTCCCCGAATCCAGACCGCAGCCGCGCCACACGTCTGCAACGGATCGAGACTATACAGGGATGATGAGCCCCGGGGTCGTTGGCCCCCACGCGGCACGCGCTTCGCGCGCTTGCCGCCCCCAAGGGGCTGCCGGGCCTTCGGGCGGCCGGGCCTGGCGCGCCACTCTATACTGGGATGCTAACGATATCGATGTCTCACACGGAACGCCCCATGACAGCACGGCATGCGCATCTCACCCTGGTCCTGGCATTGCTGGCCGGGCCGGCCTGGGCCCAGGCGGCCGAGCCGGCTGACGTCTGCAAGGCGGTGACGGTGCGCCAGGGGGATCCGATTCCGGACAATGCCTGCGCGGTGAACATCGTGCCGCGCACGCCCGGCGTCGAGGGTATCGGGTTCGGCAGCGGCCCGGCCTGGCAGCCCGTGGATTCGCAGGCCATGCCGGGGGTGTTCTACGACAGCGAGTCGATCGCCGCGCTGTCCGAGCGGCCGCTCGTGATGCGGGTGACGGTGGCGTGGTTCTATGCCCAGCCGCGGGTCTCGGAGGCCAACGGCCAGCCCTATGGGTCGGTCACGCAGCCCGTGACGCTGAACTGCAGCAACAACACCTATACGGTCACCGAGACCCAGCACTATGCGGGTCCCAACGCCAACGGCGGGCTGGTGGAATCGATTCCCGTGGCCGGCATCGTCAATGCGCCGGTGGCGCGCGACCCGGTGCAGCGCAAGCTGCGCGAGGTGGTCTGCCCGGCGGGCGGCAAGAGCGCGCGCAAATAGAGGGAACGGGCGCTCCAGGCGCCCGTGCATCGCGATGCCGGGCGGCAACGCCCCGCCCCGCCCTACCCTCGCCAATACCGATACAGCCCGCGCGCCGCCGCATCCAGCAAGAAGCCCAGCACGCCGATCAGCAGCACCATGGCCATGAGTTCCGAATAGGCCAGGCGGTCGCGCGTATCCAGGATGAAGTAGCCCATGCCGGCCGACACGCCCAGCATCTCGCACGGCACCAGCACGATCCACAGAATGCCGATGGCCAGCCGCACGCCGGTCAGGATATGGCCCAGCACGCCCGGCAGGATCACGTGGCACAACGTTTCCCAACGCGTAGCGGCCACGCTTTGGGCCAGCTGCAGCCAGCGCGCGTCCAGTTGCTGCACGCCGGCCGCGGTGTTGAGCACGATGGGCCAGACCGCCGCGAAGGTCAGCAGGAAATAGACCGGGTCGTCGCCCACGCCGAACACCATCACGGCTATCGGCATCCACGACAAGGGCGAGATCATGCGCAGGAACTGCATGGCGGGCGACACGGCGGCCTCCAGCCGCCGGTAGCTGCCGATGGCCAGGCCCAGCGGCACGCCGATGGCCAGCGCCAGCCCCAGGCCCACCGCGATGCGCCGCAGGCTGACCGCCACGTGCATGGGCAGGTCGGACCCGATCAAGAGTTCGCCCAGGCTGAGGAAGGTGGGCCCCGGTGCGAAGCGGCGCGCCATGCCGCCGGCCGGCGCCAGCACGTCAGTACCCAGCCACCACAGCGCCAACAGCGCCGCCAGGCCGGCCAGGCCCAGGCCGCACCGCGCAATCAGGCCCTGCCGGCGCGATGCCGGGGCGACAGAAGCCGCCGTCACGCCTGCACCGTCTCGGTCCGGCGGTACGAATCCGGGAAGCCGAAACGCTGCAAACCGCCCGCGGATTCGATGGCGCGCTTGACGAAGCGGTCGTCGACCAGCTCGGCCGCGGCGCGCGCCGGGTCCAGGTTGGCCAGGAAGCCGCGGTCGGCCTCGATCAGCGTGTCGCGCAGGCGGCGCACCAGTTCTTCGGTGTAGCTGGGGAACGGGTACGGCTGGAAGTCGATGCGGCGCTCATCCCAGTCGGCATGGCGGATGGCGCCGCTGGCCAGGTATTGCTCGCGATCCGACGGCGGCGGCGCCAGCACCTTGCTCAGCGCCGGCAAGGCATGCGGCGTGTAGCGGTTGATGCCTTCCTTGGACAGCAGCCTGGCGGTCTCTTCGCGGTTGTCGCGAATCCAGAGCTGGGCCTGGACGATGGCGTCCACCACCTTTTGCGACCACTCGGGACGCTGTTGCAGGTCGCGCTCGTGCATGAAGACGACGCAGCAGGCGTGATTGCGCCAGATGTCGCCCGTAAAGCGCAGCACCTTGCCCACGCCCAGCGTCTCGGCCACGGCGTTGAACGGCTCGGCCACGATGTAGCCGGCGATGCGGTTCTGCGCCAGCGCCGGCGGCATGTCGGACGGTGCCATCACCACCAGGTTGACCTCGCCCGCCGCCACGCCGGCGTCCTTGCGCGACACGGGCGTCAGGCCGTTTTCGCGCAGCAGGTACTGCAGCATCACGTTGTGGATGGAATACCAGAAGGGAATCGCGACGGTCTTGCCGCCCAGTTCCTTGACGCTGTTGATGGCCGGGGCCACCGTCAGGCCGGATCCGCCCACGTGGTTCCAGGCCACCACCTTGGCCGGCACCTGGCTGCCAAAGCGCGCCCAGACCGTCATGGGCGACAAGAGGTGCACCACGTTCACCTGGCCGGAAATGAAGGCTTCGATCACCTGCGCCCAACTGCGCAGCAGCGTGGGCTTTTCAGCCTTGACGCCGGCCTTGTCGAAAAGACCATTGTTGTGCGCCACCAGCAGCGGCGCCGCGTCGGTGATGGGCAGGTAGCCGATGCGCACGGGCGCGTCGGGCTCGCCCTGGGCCCGCGCGTTGAAGGCCGACAAGAGCGGCGCGGCGCCGCCCACGGTCAGCAGGGCCGAGAGTTTCAACCAGTCGCGACGCGACATGTGTTCAAGGCACATCAATAGTCTCCTTGGCGCTTTCAGTGTTGAACGGCCCCAGGCCGCGTACGTCCCGCAGCGCGGCGCGCAGGCGGGTCAGGATTTCCAGGCGCAATGCGCCCATTTCCGACAACAGGTCGGCGCGCGGCTGCGGCAGGTCCACCGGCCACACGCCCAGGATGCGGCCGGGCGCGCCGCCCAGCAGCACGATGCGGTCGGCCAGCAGCAGCGCTTCGTCGATATCGTGGGTGATCAGGACCACCGCGGTGTGGAAGTCGGCCACCACCTTGCGCAACAGGGCCTGCATCTCGCCGCGGGTGACTTCGTCCAGCGCGCCGAAGGGTTCGTCCATCAGCAGCACCGCGGGCTGGCGCGCCAGGCAGCGGGCCAGCGCGGTGCGCTGGGCCATGCCGCCGGACAGTTGCGCCGGGCGCAGGTGGCGGGCATGCGACAGGCCGACTTCGTCGATGGCCTGGTCGACCCGCAGGCGGCGTTCGGCGGCCGTCAGCGCGGGCTGGTGCTTGAAGTCCAGGCCGAAGGCCACGTTGCGTTCGAGCGACAGCCAGGGCAGCAGGCTGGGATCCTGGAAGGCCACGGCCACGCGCGGATGCACCCCGGTCAGCGGCGCGCCTTCCATCAGCAATGCCCCCCTGCTGGCCGGTTGCAGGCCCGCCAGCACGCGCAGCAGGCTGGATTTGCCCGCGCCGCTGGCGCCCAGTACCGCCACCACTTCGCCACGGTCCAGGGCCAGGTCCACGTCCTGGAACACATCGGCGGGCGCGCCGGCATAGCGCAGCGCCAGCCCGCTGGCTTGCAGCACGGGGCGCGGCGGCGTGGTCATCGAGCGGCCTCGGAAGCGGCGTGGCCGGATACCGCGTCCGCCGCTGCCTGGCCCGCGGGTCGGGCGCCTTCGGCGGCCAACCGCGCCTGGCGCTTGGCCAGTTCGGTCTTCAGCTGCACCAGGCTGGGCGTGACGATGGGCAGGAAGGCCGCCTCGCGCCAGCGCCGCGCGAAGCCGTCGCCCGCGGGTTTCAGGTAGGCCGCGCCGCCGCTGGCCTGCAGTTCGAGTTGCACCGCCTGGCTGGCGACATCGGCCAGGCCGATGCGCAATTCGAACAGGCGCCAGGGCTCGGCCACGAAACGTTCGCTGCGCACGCCGGCAATGAGGCGCGCGGTCAGGTCATCGAGTTGCGCGGCCAGCGCTTGCAGCGGTTCGCCCAGGATGCCGCGCGAGGCCTGGCCCTGCCCGACGTCCCGCGCCGCCCGCAGCGCGCGCCGGGCCAGGCCGATCGACAGGCCGCATTGCAGGCCGGCAAAGGCCGGCCGCGCCTGCGGCAGGTATTGCCGCGCGTCCGGGTGGATCAGCCATTCGGGGCCGATGCGCACGCCGCGCACCTCCAGCGCCGCGGTATTGCTCGATTGCAGCGCCAGCAGATTGAGATCGGCGCTGCGCACCAGGCCGTCGATATCGTGCGGCAAGGCCACGACGGCCGGCGTGCCGTCCGGCGCCGACACCGCGGCGGCCACCAGGAAGCCCTGCTTGCGCAGGTTGGTGACCCAGGGCATGCGGCCATCCAGCAGCCACTGCCCGCCGTCCTGGCGGGCGCTGATCTGCAGCGATTCGATGCCGCTCAGGAATTTCATGGCGTTGGACAGCGCGGTGGCGCCGGCCTGCTCGCCCGCGAGCAACGGCGCCAGCCAGGCCTGCGCCAGCGCCGTATTGGGGCTGCGCAGCAGGTATTCGATGAAGACCCGCTGGCCCCACGCGACGAAGGCGCTGGCCACGGAATGCTCGGCCACCTGCGAAACGGCTTCGATGGCATCGCCGATGTCGGTGCCCGGCAGGCCGCCCAGGGCCTCGGGCACGCCCTGGCGGAACAGGCCGTCGGCCGCCAGGCGCGGCAGCACGCTGGCCGGGTCTTGCGTGCCGTCGTCCAGCGCGCCGGCGTGCTGGTCCAGCCAGGCGACGAGATCCGGCGTCAGCACGGCAGGCTGGCGCGCGGTCATCGGTCGCCGCTCCAGGCGTAGGCGCTCAGTTGCTCGTTCAGCGGTGTCTGCGCCAGGTTGTTGCCGAAATTGCAGATCGTGGCCAGGCCCACGCCGACGATGACTTCCAGGGCGTTGCCGTCGGTGTAGCCGGCATCGCGCAGCGCTTGCAGGGCCTCGTCGCTGACGCGGCCGCGGGTCTGGATGACGGCTTCGGTGAAGGCGGCCAGCGCTTGCAGGCGGGCATCGGGCAGCACGCCCTGGGCGCGCAGCGCGTCCACCACTTCGGGCGACAGCCTGGCCTTGTTGCGGGCCAGCGCCGTGTGGCCGGCCACGCAGAAGGTGCAGCCGTGGCGGGTGCCAGCCACCAGTTGCACCACTTCGCGTTCTTGCAGCGTCAGCCCGGCGCGGGCGTTGATTTGCGACAGGGTCTGGTAGGCTTCGAGCGCCACGGGTGCGTTGGCCAGCACCCCCAGCAGGTTGGACAGGTAGCCTGCGCCCTGTTCGGCGGCGGCCAGCGCGGCGCGGGTGGGTTCGGGCGCGCTCTGCGCGGTGTGGACGGTCAAACGGGCCATGAGAGTCTCCTGGAAGACGTTCGATGAAAACACGATTGTGCGGCCGCACCGCAAAGCGCGACAATGCACGGGGATCGCAAGCTGATGCTCGATCTTATCGACTTTCAGCAATGCCCATATAACCATGCCATCTACTGCCGCCCCCAACACCGACCAAGCCGCCGTCGATGCCCTGCTGCTGTCCAGCCTGGAAGTGCAATCCAGCTTGTATCACCTGGGCCAATACTGCGGCAATTGGACGGCCAGCACCAGCGGCCGTGCGCGCGCCAGCTTTCATCTGATCCTGCACGGACGCTGCCGCGTCGACCTGGGCGGCGAACAGGCGCCCCTGACCTTGTCGGCGGGCGACGGCGTGTTCTTCCTGCGCGACGTGCCGCACACGCTGACGCCGCTGGACCCGCCCGATCCGGGCGCCCCCACCTGCCGCGCGATGCAGCCGCTGGCCCCGGCCCAGCCCGACGGCACGGGCCTGGCCTGCGGCTTTTTCCAGTTTCGCCCCGGCCTGGCCGACCTGCTGGCCGACACCCTGCCCGATGTCCTCTTGCTGCGCGCGGGCGATGCGCGCTATGCCGGCGCGCGCGGCGTATTCGACCTGATCCTGGGTGAAACCACGCGCGAAGGCGGCGCCTCGGCCGTGGTGCTGGAACGCCTGACGGACATGCTGATTTTCTTCATGCTGCGGCACCTGGCCATCCACGATCGCCAGGCCTATGGCCTGTTCGTGCTGGCGCGCGACCCGGCCATGGCGGGCTTGCTCCAGGCCATCCTGGCGCGGCCGGAAGACGACTGGACCCTGGACGACATGGCGCGCCACGTGCATATGTCCAAGGCCACGTTTCACCGCCGCTTCACGCTGCACAGCGGCACCACGCCCGCGCAGTTGCTGCAATTGCTGCGCATGCGCGTGGCGCGGCGCCTGCTGTCGCAGGGCGTGGGCATCCAGGATGCCGCGGAACGGGTCGGCTACCGCTCGCAGGCGGCGTTCAGCCGGGTGTTCCAGCGCACCGAGGGCGTGGCGCCCTCGGCGTGGCGAAAAGGGCTTAAAACCGGGGCGTGAAAGCGGGCGGTGCGCCCCCCGCCGCGGCATCCGGCTCAAGCCCAGGGCTCAAGACAGCCCCAGCAGCAGATCCGCCAACAGCGCCGGATGCGTGATGTGGGCTTCGTGCGGCGCCGCGATGTCGACCCAGTTCCAGCCCGGTTCCGACTTGACCCGCTTGCGCGATTCTTCGAGCACCGGCAGTTCAGGCTGGGTGCAGTGGATGTAGGTGCGCGGGCGGCCATTGCCGATGGGATGCTTGAGCGTCAGCGGCGTGGTGTAGCTGGCCAGCGGATGCTCGGTCAGGCGCCGCTTGACCCAGGCTTCGTCGGCGCTGCCCGGCTTGAAGCCCCAGGCCGCGGGCAGCGGATCGGGAATCGGCACGGCCAGGCCGTTGGTGGCCTTGGACGCCGCGGCGATGCGGGCATCGGCATCCGCCTTGGGGTACACGGAAAACGCGTTCTGGCCGCTTTGCAGCACGATCGAGTCGAAGTACACCAGGTGCGCCAGCCGCTCGGGGATGCGATCTGCGACACCCGAGATCGGAATGCCGCCAAAGCTGTGGCCCACCAGGATGACGTCATTCAGTTCTTCGGACTGGATCACCTGCACCAGGTCTTCGACGAAGGTGTCGATGGTGATGGCCGGGTTCAGCAGGTGCGCGCGGTCGCCCATGCCGGTGAAGCTGGGCGCATAGACGCGGTGGCCGGCGGCTCGCCGCCGGTCGGGCCCCCGGCCCC